>CALYPW010000027.1 GCA_945278685.1 uncultured Dolosicoccus sp. | reverse complement strand
AAAAATATTAGCAATCCGACTTTGGTAATATTCCTTGGTCTGTTGCTGATATATCTGGTATTGATCGGTGTTTTTTGGTTCAAAAAGCAAGAAGGTTGCCGTCGTTTACTGGGCATTTTTGCGAGTTTAACAATTTTATACGGCCTTTATTTATACGGCCTATATAACATGTATCTGTATTCCATGCCGATTGAGGAAGCCCTTCGGCTGGCTGCCATCAGTCGTTACATTCAAACCATACACGTATTTATCGTCGGGATACTGATAGGCAGTCTCCTCATTCATATTCAAGAACATGGTTCACAGGATTGGTCCCGGTGGTTCTTGGGCGTGAGCGTGATCTTTGTTCTATTGTTTAATAAAAGTGTCAGAGATTTGGGCCATCATGCGTACACGTCTTCTCAGGGTGGGGCCCAAGATCTGGCCAGACAGGTATCCAAAGATTTCGGGATTAATCAAGAGAAGGTACTCGTCATAATCTCGCCGGAACGACCGGGTTTCCCCTCTTACTACGAGCACGTAGGTATCTATTACTGTATGACCCCACATGTGGATTCCTTGCAAAGGTTTGACAATTACTCCGATAATGAATTTAAAGCGTTGGTAGAAAGCTATGATCACATCTATCTTTTAGATGAGGATTCAGAATTTCAGGAGCGTTACGTGAAAGTTTTCGGGCATCCCTTTCAAAATTAAACCGACAATGAAAAGATGTCCGCAGAGTTTTCGTGCTTTGCGGGCGTTTTTGTAAGCAATTACAAGAATACGAAAAAACCACCCGTAAGGGTGGCTCGTTCTAACAACTCGAGGGAGTCATCAGTGTATTATTTTTTGTTTGAAATGTCTTTAGAGATCTCTTGAGATACCTTTGAAATTAGTGGATTTTTGTCCTAAGATCATCTTTTAAAAGATGATGGAATCAGCGCTTATAAAAATAAGCAAAAAAATATGGAGATAATCGGGCTTGAACCGACGACCTCTTGCATGCCATGCAAGCGCTCTCCCAACTGAGCTATATCCCCATGAGTATTATTATAGAGGTAACTGAAAAATAATGCAAGTGATTTTTGAAGTTGTTTTAAAGAAAGCAAAACAATGAAAATTACTAATATATTTTCAGGACCTACGTTTTAAATGATCGCTCATTTTGTAAGCGGCTTACAAAAAGAAATTTTATAAAAGAAGAGAAGGATAAGGACCCCAATGGTTGCGTTTACAATGATTTTAATGCTTTTAATTCACAAATAATTTTCTTTACAAGTGTTGGCAGTTAGTTTATAATTCTAATTAGTGAAAGTATTCACAACTAAAAAACATTACATAAAATTTCTAGGGAGGAATATCAATGGCTGAAGAAAAGGTTGTTGAACAAACGCCTGCGGAACACGTAGACGAATTAATTCAAAAAGGTTTAAAGGCGCTCGAAGAGTTTCGTAAGTTAGACCAAGAACAAGTGGATTACATTGTGGGTAAAGCTTCATTGGCTGCACTGGCACAACACGGCCCATTGGCAAAAATGGCTGTAGAAGAAACAGGACGCGGAGTCTTTGAAGACAAAGCGACAAAGAACCTATTTGCCTGTGAGCACGTGGTAAACAGTATGCGTGGGATGAAGACTGTGGGGGTCATCGAAGAAGACGTCGTCACAGGAATCACCAAAATTGCTGAGCCGGTAGGAGTGGTTGCTGGAGTTACTCCAACAACCAACCCAACATCGACAGCGATTTTCAAGTCTTTAATTGCAATGAAGACACGTAACCCGATTGTTTTTGGATTCCACCCACAAGCACAAGAAAGTTCAGCAGAAGCTGCGCGCATTGTTTACGAAGCTGCAGTTGAAGCAGGAGCTCCTAAAGACTGTATCCAGTGGATTACCAAGCCTTCTTTAGAGGCAACCGGCGCACTCATGGAACACGATGATGTAGCAACAATTTTAGCAACCGGTGGTAATGCCATGGTAAAGGCTGCCTATTCATGTGGTAAGCCAGCATTAGGAGTTGGAGCTGGTAACGTTCCAGCCTACATCCATGAGTCTGCCAATATCAAGCAAGCGGCCAATGATGTTGCTTTAAGTAAGGCTTTCGATAACGGAATGGTTTGTGCGTCTGAACAAGCAGTCATCATTGACGAAAAGATTTACGACGAATACTTGAAAGAATTCAAGAAGTATAAAGTTTATTTCGTGAATGCCGACGAGAAGGAAAAATTAGAGAAATTCATGTTTGGAGTGACCGCTTTTGGCAAAGATACCGACCAAGGTCAATTAAACGCGGCCCTTGTGGGACAAAGCGCCCATTGGATTGCGGAACAAGCAGGATTCAAAGTACCTGAAGATACCAGCATCCTAGCGGCAGAAGTTAGCCTAGTAGGCCCTGATGAGCCATTAACCCGTGAAAAATTATCACCAGTCATTGCTGTTCTTAAAGTCAAAGGTCAAGAAGAAGGCTTCCAGCGTGCTACAGAAATGGTCGAGTTCCACGGTTTGGGACACTCTGCAGCCATTCACGCCCGTGACCAAGAAGTTGCGACGGCATTCGGTGAAGCGGTTAAGGCTATTCGTGTCATCTGGAACTCTCCAAGTACATTCGGAGGAATCGGTGATGTTTACAACGCCTTCATGCCTTCCTTAACGCTTGGTTGTGGTTCTTATGGTAAGAACTCTGTCGGTGACAACGTCAACGCACTACACCTATTAAACATCAAAAAAGTTGGAAGGAGACGTAACAACATGCAATGGTTCAAAGTTCCACCAAAGATTTATTTCGAACGTGACTCCATCCAGTACCTACAGGAAATGGACGATGTGAAAGATGTCATGATCATCACAGATAACTCAATGATGGACTTAGGATTCGTTAACCGCATCACCGAACAACTTGAAAAACGTGACAACGAAGTGAAGTACCATATCTTCTCAGACGTTGAACCAGATCCAGACATCACAACTGTTGAAGCTGGAGCAGAAGCGATCCGCAAGGTGCAACCGGACACCATTATCGCTTTAGGTGGGGGATCTGTCATAGACGCTGCAAAAGTTATGTGGTTATTCTACGAGCAACCAGAAACAGACTTCCGCGACCTGGTCCAGAAGTTCTTAGACATCCGTAAGCGTGCCTTTAAATACCCAGAATTAGGAGAAAAAGCACAACTTATCTGTATCCCAACCACATCCGGAACAGGAGCAGAAGTGACACCTTTCGCGGTTATCTCTGACCGTTCCATCGATCGTAAGTACCCATTGGCAGACTACTCATTATTGCCAACCGTTGCAATTATTGATTCAGCCTTAGTACAAACCGTCCCAGATTTTGTGGCGGCGGACACAGGAATGGACGTTCTAGCTCATGCCTTAGAAGCTTATGTTGCTATCTTGGCCAGCGATTACACAGATGGATTGGCACTACAAGCCATCAAGTTAACCTTCGAACACTTAGAGAACTCTGTAAAATACGGAGATGTTGAAGCACGTGAGAAGATGCATAATGCTTCAACAATGGCCGGTATGGCCTTTGGTAATGCGTTCTTAGGAATTTCCCACGCCTTGGCTCACACCATTGGAGGAATCTTCCACACCGTTCACGGACGTACTAACGCCATTCTATTGCCATACGTCATCCGTTACAACGGAACGCAACCTGCCAAGACATCCATGTGGCCAAAGTACAACTACTACAAAGCAGACGTTCACTACCAAGAGATTGCTGCCTACCTAGGATTACCGGCATCAACACCAGAAGAGGGTGTCGCATCCCTTGCGCAAGCTGTCTATGACTTAGGAGAATCTGTCGGAATCGACATGAACTTCAAGGCTCAAGGTGTAGACAAAGACGAGTGGTTTGCTAAGACAGAAGAAATGGCTTACATTGCCTATGAAGACCAAGCGGCACCTGCGAACCCACGTCTACCGATGGTCTCAGACATGAAAGAAATCATGGAAGATGCTTACTACGGTTACAAAGAAAGACCTGGAAGACTAAAATAAACCATCAGTTACTTGATGACTTCATACAACCTCCAACAATTTGTTGGAGGTTTTTGATGATTAAATTAAAGCCAATAAAACCATGACCAGTGAGTGCAAATACTTTTGAAAATGATGGCTCTGTGATACATTGGATGTGACAAATACCGAAATGAGAGAGGGAGATCATCTTGCACAACTCAAGAAAAATGCGACAAATTGTAGCGGCAGTGATTGCTTTAATTCTATTTATTAATGGTGCCTATTCACAGTTTCGATCGGCGGACATTGAAGAATCAACCAACTACACCAACATCATTGACGATTATTTAGACCCAGATATATCCGAAGAAATCATGATGGGAACGGATACCAATGCAAGGATTGCTGTTCTTGAAATTGAAGGAGCCATCATTGACGATGTGACTTTCGGAATGAACGAGAGTTACAACCACGACCAACTGTTGAAAGAAATTAAATCCATCAAGGAGGATCCTTCCGTCAAAGGTGTTCTTTTGAAGGTAGATTCTCCAGGAGGAGGGGTCTATGAAAGTAAGCAGATTCATACACAGTTAAAAGAATTGATAGAAGTACTCGAAATTCCCATCTATACCAGCATTGGTAACTTAGGTGCCAGTGGCGGTTATTACATTTCTTCAGCTTCTGACAAAATTTATGCTTCTGAGGAATCCGTTGTCGGATCAATTGGTGTGATTATGAGTGGTCTCAATTTTTCAGGATTACTGGAAGAATGGGGAATCACAGACCAGACGATCAAGACGGCAAAATTTAAAGATACTGGAAGTTCGACACGCCCCATGGATGATGAAGAAAAGGCCTATCTGCAAGAAACTGTTGACCGTGCCTTTGAACGGTTCGTGAATGTTGTCAGTGAAGGACGCAAGATGCCCCGTGAAGAAGTTCTAAAAGTGGCAGAGGGTAAAACCTATGATGGTTTGAAGGCCAAAGAGTTAGGGCTCATCGATGAGATTGGTTACTTTGAAGGAGCCTTGGCAGATCTATCAACAACCATTGGTGCAGAAGATCCACAAGTTTTCCGTTATTCAAATACCGATTACGGAAGCATCTTCAATTCGATCTTAAATTCTCCTTTCTTACAGGGCAAACGTTCGCCTAAAAGTAAGGAAGAAGCCTTCCTACAAGCCTTGGCAAGACTGAATGAACAAGAAACACAGCGTCCCATGTATCTGTTAGGTGGTGAGTAAAATGACAAACCAAAAAGCACCTTTCACCGTACATGCAGCAATTACTCCCTACGGTAGCCTTGTGAAGCGCTTCTTTGCTTTTTTTATCGACAGTCTAGTGGCAAACAGTTTGGCTACTTGGTTGATGTATCTGTTAAATCTGACGGGTAGTTCCTGGGAGTGGCTTCTAGGGATCATCATCTATTTGGGGTATTTCTTTTTGATGACTTGGAAGAACAATGGTCAAACTTTGGGCAAGATGATCTTTAAATTGCGAGTGGTGAATGAGAACTTTGAAACTTTGAACCTTCGCGAAGTTGTTCTACGAGAAATCATTGGGCGTTTCATTCAAAGTCGATTAGTTTTCTTGTACTTGATCGTTTTCTTCACCGAACGAAAAGCCAGTGTGGCGGATTTCATCGCCGGTACCTGTGTCATCAAAGACGTTGATTATCTAGAAGAATAAATAGGAGTGCTCGGTCCTTTTCAAGACCGAGTTTTTGATGAAAACTCTTAAAATCATTGACATCCATTGGTGGTTTCGGTAGTATGTAAATGTTGTATTTTGTGTAGCACCACATGCAACCGCTCAGGTTTCAGTTGTCCAAGCAAGTTCTGAGAACTTCACTGAACATGGCGTGTCTAAGTGTAGGAATTACGAGAGTAATTCCGTCTAAATTATTGAAGGAGGTGCTTGAATGTACGCAATTATTAATACAGGCGGAAAACAAGTAAAAGTTGAGCAAGGTCAAACAATTTATATTGAGAAATTAGACGCTCAAGAAGGAGACAAAGTTACTTTTGAAGAAGTAGTTTTTGTCGCAGGAGAAAACACGAAGATTGGAACTCCCTTAGTTGACGGAGCAACTGTTGAAGGTACTGTTGAGAAGCAAGGACGTGGCAAGAAGGTAACAACTTTCTTATACCGTCGTCGCAAGGACTCCATGCGTAAATTAGGTCATCGTCAGCCGTATACAAAGGTTACGATTGACGCTATTAACGCGTAATTAGCCATTCATCGATGATTCACATCCAGGTATTTCGAGATAATCTTTCTCAAATTCAAAGTGTAGAGGTCTCAGGCCATGCAGGATACGCAGAGCCAGGAGAAGACATTGTGTGTGCAGCCGTATCTGCTCAAGTAATCTCCATTGAGAATTCGTTGACCCGACTATTGAATTTGGACATGACCACAGAAGTGGATGAAGAAGCTGGAGGCTATTTAAAGCTTACACTTCCAAAGATCACTTCGAAGCAAATCACCCATGATGCCCAGCTTTTGCTGAAGCATTTAGAATTTGCCTTGGAAGTTCTATCGGAAAATTATCCGGAATACATTCAAATTCAACAATTCAATCTATAAGCACAAGGAGGTGCTCGTTCGTGTTAAAACTAAATTTACAATTATTCGCGACAAGTAAGTCCGGAGGTTCGACTCAAAACGGTCGAGATTCACACTCTAAACGTCTAGGTGCGAAAGCCGGAGACGGACAAACAGTTACAGGTGGATCAATTCTCTACCGTCAACGCGGTACAAAAATGCATCCAGGCAACAACGTTGGACGTGGAAAAGACGATACTTTATTCGCCTTAATCGACGGAATGGTTCGTTTCGAACGTCGCGGTCGCAAGGGTACACGCGTATCAGTTTATCCAAACGCCTAATTAAATCGACATACAAACCCTTGAAGATGATCCCTTCAAGGGTTTTTTTCCTTTAGTGTATAATGAGGAATGTAAGATCGAAGGAGGATATCCATGAATCAAGATAAAATAACAATCGTTGTGCCTTGTTACAATGAAGAAGAAGTCCTACAAATTTTCATGCAAGAAATCATGGACACGCAGGAGAAATTACCAGAAGCTTTACTGGAGGTTCTTTTCGTCAATGATGGTTCAACGGACAATACTTTAGAAGGAATCAAACAGCTACATGCTCAATACCCCACTCATGTGAGCTATCTATCTTTTTCGCGCAATTTCGGAAAAGAAGCGGCCATGATCGCAGGTTTGGAGCATGCCCGGGGCGACTATATCGCTGTCATGGATGCGGATTTGCAAGATCCTCCGGAGATGTTGATAGACATGTATCAGTGGATTGTGGACGAGGGCTATGACGTGGTAGCGACGGCGAGAAATACGCGTGCCGGAGAGCCACCTATTCGTTCTTTCTTTGCCCGGATGTTCTACAAATTAAATAATAAAATTGCGGATGTTCACCTGGAAGAGGGTGCCCGAGATTATCGCATGATGACTCGTCAAGTGGTTAACGAGGTCATCCGATTGACGGAGAGAAATCGCTTCTCCAAGGGGTTGTTCAGTTGGGTGGGGTTTGACGTCAAATACTTGGAATATAAGAATGTGGAACGTGTAGCCGGAACCACCTCTTGGTCTTTCTGGGGGTTGTTTGATTATGCCATTGATGGTTTAGTGACCTTCTCTGGTGCTCCTTTGTCCCTGGCCAGCTTTGTGGGGTTTGTGACTTTCTTAGTGAGCATTTTGATGGGATTTTATATTGTTGTACGGACACTTATTTTTGGAGATCCGACACCGGGATGGCCTTCTTTGGCAGTCTTAATCCTAGGTATGAGCGGTCTTCAATTATTAGGTCTCGGCATCATTGGTAAATACATTGAGAAGATTTTTATTGAAACCAAGCAACGTCCTTTATATGTATTAAAAGAAAAAGAGTTGACGAAAGAGGCTCAGTAAGAAAGAGCCACTGACGATGTGTGTCAGTGGCTCTTTCTTGTTATTGTGGTTCGGAGAAATACTTGTCCAATTGTTTATTCAAGGTGACATCCGCGTAAATGATCTGATGCCATTCTGCTTGTTTCGCTAAGAAGTCCGAGTCTTGAGAGACCTCATTGCCTTCACGGTCGAATTTAAAGAATTGGGTACTGATGGGATACTTTTCGTAGAGATCCATTAAGTAGTTGTAATAGGCGCTCGGTTTAACGCCTTTTTGGGCTTTTTTTAAGGTATAGGGGGCGACATAGTTCATGGATAATTGAACGTCATGCTCGCTTTCAATGGGGTAGTTGGCCCACATGAAGAAAGGTGCTCGGTAGTCGTCAACGATGGTAGCGTCAGATCCATAAGCCAGGTCACGGAATTTTTCGTGAATCGGTGGCAGATGATCACTGTAAAGCATAATAATGGTCGGCTCGTCGTAATCGGAGAAGTACTCCACCAATCGTTCGAAAGCCTTATCGGATTCCTTGACCAAGTTAGCAAATTCGACAATGACTGGGTCCACATTGGAGTGGCTGTCAATATCGATGGCTCCTTTAAAGTCGGCCAAGTAGCCCCCATGGTTTTGCATCGTTACAGTGAAGTAAAAGAGAGGATCCTCTCCTTTTTCATCATAAGCCTTGATGATTTCATCGTATAGTTGTTCATCGGAAATATAGGAACGAATCACGCGGTCCCAATCATAAGAGTGTAAGAAACGCATGTCATCGAATCCCAAGGAAGTCCAACTGACGTTCCTGGAATAGTTGGTTTCCAAGTGTGGGTGAGCTGCAAAGGTGTCATAGCCTTGTTTCTTCAAGAGGCGTGGTAGCGAGTGAGACCCATCTTTGACGTATTGCCAGAAAGGGTCGGTTCCTGGCGGGAAGAAATCAAGCTCGTTACTGCTCAACACTTCGTATTCAGATTTGATGGTTCCACCACCAATGACAGACATAAAGACTTCTCCTGAGATGAAATCCTCGGTGACTTCTTTGGTATACGCCAAGGGATCTTCGGTAAAGAAAAGCGTGTCATTCAATCCATGATAATCTCCCAAGGATTCTGTTTGGATAAGAATAATGTTGGGCTTTTCTGCTGAATCATCTTTGGTAGGCTTGGCATATTGGTCGAGAACTTTGGCCACTTTTTCTTCGGAGAAACCTTCCGGTGATTTTAACTTTTGGTTGATGGCCAAGTTGTAGAAACTGTAGATACTTCCTGTTTTGAAGAAGGTATGCGTGGGTTTCCACCAACGAATTTCCAGATCATCGGAGTTAAAGTAGGTCCGGTTGATGACGGGTAAAGTCATGGAAAACACTGCCAAGTAGGTGACTAATGGGATAAAATAACGTTTAAAACTAGTGACCACGCGGCGCTGGTTTTGCGAGGTCAGTACGTAGGACCAGAGGACCGAGTAAATGACTCCCAAGGTGGTTGAAGAGTTGAACTCAATGGGAATGTCTTTGACGACTTCTCTCGCAACTCCCAAGGTTCCCAGGAAAGCAGGAATGACTGGTGATTGTCGCAGGTCGATGAGGACTTGATTTCCAACTCCTAAAAGCACCCCCGCTAATAAGATGATCAGAGAACTGTGTTGACGTGAACGTGTGATGAAATAAAGCAAGAGCTGAAAGACGATGATCACCAGGTAGCTGACACCGTAATACATGTTCTCGATGTGCGGAAATTCGGGGTTGTAGATCAATTCTGTCAGGAAAGTGACGACTAGTGGGTTGATGAAGAACAAAGACCAGCCGTATACTTCAGATACAATCTCTCGATCTCGCAGTGTTAAGCGCAGTCCTACAAAGAAGAGGAACAACATGAGCAAGAATGAAAGAACGGCTGAGAAACCTACCGGAATTCTAAAAAGAACAATGTACTGTCCTTCCTTGATGCTTCCATAGAGATAAAGGAGAAGAGCCACACCGATACCACCAATGAGTGATTGGGTAACCGTTCCTTTGTTGATCAGTGATTTCAAGGAATCTTTGAAATCGCCGGTGACATTTTGTTTGTATTGTTTAAACACATAGTTAAAGATTAGGAGGAAACCAAGCACACCAAGGAAGAAGATGACGTACTGTCCAAAGAAAGATTTCTTGGCGATGAGATTGATCTCATTGGTATGTTCCATGGGTTCTTCGTGATTGGCGTAAATTTGCGCTTCTTGACCGCGGTAGAAGATGATCTTCAGATTTCCGGCATCGTCTCGAAATTCACTGGTGATTTTCAAGGGATGGGTGACGAGTTTTTTAGGTGTTTTAAAACGAATCTCGTTGCCCCGCTCGTATCCATTTGTTTTTAAAGGATAACCATTGGGAGTGTCAGAGGTTTGCCAGCCTTCTAATTCCATCTCCTCGGGAGCGATTAATTTCCCATCCACGTTGATGGATGAGATGGTATATGTGTAGTTATCATATCCTTCCGGCTCCACTTGAGAGATGACCACTTGGTCATTCTTGAAAGCACGATAACCAAATTGCTTGTTGGGCAAAGATATTAACCAGGTGAGAATAAAACTCACGAGGATCATGATTGACCAACGGGAAAAATTGTGATTTCTCATTTGTACCACCTTTATCATATTTTTAATGCATCTTCCATTATAAGGTTGATAATTGAGACTTTCAATAGGAACAATAAATGTACTTGTGAAACGCTCCCGAGATTGGTACTGTAAAGAGGTATGAATCACAAGTCAATTGTTTTATTTTAAGGAGAATTGTCATGAAGTTAATGATGTCAGTCAACGCCGGAAGCTCGAGTTTAAAGTACCAACTGATCGAAATGCCTGAAGCAAATGCCATTGCGAAAGGACAAGTTGAGCGGAAAGGTTTGAAAGATTCCGAATTTGAATTGGAAGATAACAAAGGGAATGAAGTTACTAAAACCCTTGATATCAAGGATCATGCCCAAGCGGTTGAACTCTTGTTCAAACACTTGTTGGAAGCAAACGTAATCGATAACTTTGACGAGATTGCGGGTGTTGGTCACCGTGTGGTTGCGGGTGGAGAAATTTATTCCAATTCCGTCTTGATTGATGAGGAAGTTGTCCGTGTCATCCATGACGATTTGGGCAAATTCGCACCTTTACATAACCCAGCGCAAGCAGTGGTTATGAAATCATTCTTGAAGCGTTTACCAAACGTCCCACAAGTGGCAGTTTTTGATACGGCGTTCCACTCAACCATGCCGGAAGTGAACTACTTGTACAGCCTTCCATACGAGTACTACGAAGAGTATGGTGCTCGTCGCTACGGATTCCACGGAACCAGCCACAAGTACATTTCTCGCCGAACTTCTGAAATCTTAGGAAAGCCAATGGACGAGCTAAAGATCATCACCGCTCACTTAGGAAACGGTGCTTCTTTAACAGCTGTTGAGAACGGAAAAGTTGTTGACACATCATTAGGTTTCACACCATTGGTAGGAGTCACCATGGGAACGCGTACAGGAGATATTGATGTCTCGCTTGTGGCCTACCTAATGGAAGAAATGGATCTGTCTATGGATGAAATGATGAATATCCTGAATAATAAATCCGGTCTGCTTGGAATCTCTGGTGTATCCAGTGACATGCGTGAAGTAATGGAAGCTCGTGAAGAAGGTAACCACCGGGCAGCATTGGCTTATGACATCTTCATCAACCGTATTCAAAAATACATTGGTAACTATGTGGCCACCATGAACGGTGTGGACGCCATTGTTTTTACCGCAGGAATTGGTGAAAACTCACCAGAAGTTCGTCAAGACGTCATTGACGGTGTGACTTTCTTCGGTGCACAGGTAGATCCTGAATTGAATGACACACGCGCAGAAGCGATTATTTCTCCAGAAGGAGCGCCAGTGGCAGTCCTTAACGTGCCAACGAATGAAGAAGTCGAAATCGCCCGCGAAGTTGTTAAATTTGTGGACGTTGAGTAAATTCCATGGGGCAAGAAAGGTTTTTATTTGATCAAGGCGAAATCACACGTACTCTGCGTAGAATCGCTCATGAAATTATTGAGAACAATGACGACTTGACTCAAGTAGTGCTGGTCGGCATCAAAACTCGCGGAGAGTATTTGGCCCGACGCATTCAAGAGAACTTGGAAGCCATTGAAGGCTTTCAAGTACCCCTTGAAATTATGGATATTAGTTTTTACCGAGACGATTTACCTCTCCAAACACGGACCTTGGATCCAGAATTAAAGGCATCTAAATTCGAAACGAATTTGACAGATCGATGCGTCGTTTTGGTAGATGATGTCTTATATACAGGACGTACCATCCGAGCGGCCATTGACGGGATCATGGATCAAAGTCGGCCCAGCCGTATTCAATTAGGAATCCTTATTGACCGTGGGCACCGCGAACTTCCCATCCGTGCCGATTATGTTGGGAAAAATGTTCCAACTGCTAAGAATGAACACATTCAACTGCAGTTGCAAGAAGTGGATGGGCAGGATTCTGTCCAGTTAATCCAACCAACCATTTAAATAGAACCTTCGAAGGCAAGAACGCTTGTTTTCGAAGGTTTTTTATATGAAAAATAGCATAAAAATCTAGTTATCCGCATAAAAACTGGACTTATCACACTTTA
>CALYPW010000026.1 GCA_945278685.1 uncultured Dolosicoccus sp. | reverse complement strand
CGACGGACTAGTTCATATCAGTCGTATCGCACACCATCACATTGATAAACCTGGCGATGTTTTAACAATTGGTGAAACAGTAGACGTTAAGATCTTGTCCGTAGATGAAGAAGAAGGACGCGTATCACTATCTATCCGTGATACACAGTCTGGTCCATGGGACAACATCGAAGAGAAAGCTGCTGAAGGAGCAGTCTTAACAGGTACTGTTAAGCGTTTAACAGACTTCGGAGCATTCGTTGAAGTATTCCCTGGTGTTGAAGGACTTGTACACATTTCACAAATTGCTCATGAGCACGTGAACCATCCTTCAGATAAGTTAGAAGAAGGGCAAGAAGTAGAAGTTAAAGTATTAAGTGTTGATCCAGAAGAGCAACGTTTATCACTTTCTATCCGTGCCTTGCTTGATCGTCCAGAAGGAATGAGCGAAGATTCACGCCCACAACGCGAAAATGCTCGTCCACGTCGTCAAAGAGGTTCAAACAACCAACGTCGTCACGCAAACCGCGGACAATCAGCATCTAACGAATCATCAGATTCAGGTTTCTCATTATCAGATATGCTTGGAGATGCTTTTGACGATTTAAAATTAGATTAATTAAATAATCTAACATAAGACTGACTTTGACTAAAGTCAGTCTTTTCTTTTTGAAATAGAAGAATGAAGAGGTGAAAATTATGACATTACCAGTAGTCGCCATTGTTGGTCGTCCCAATGTGGGCAAGTCCACGGTTTTTAACCGTTTAGTGGGCGAACGTTTATCCATTGTGGAAGACATTCCTGGAGTCACGCGTGATCGGATTTATTCGACAGCGACATGGTTAGGGGAAAAGTTTCAACTGATTGATACCGGAGGAATTGATTTTTCCGATGAACCTTTGATGGAACAAGTGCGCCAACAAGTTCAAGTAGCCATCGAAGAAGCAGATGTGATTGTCTTTGTGACCAGTGGTCAGGAAGGTCTAACGGATTTAGATGAAACAATTTCTAATCGCCTCCACCGAACGGATAAACCCGTCGTTTTGGCTGTGAACAAGACAGATAATCCCGAACAACGTCAAATGGTTTATGATTTTTATGCTTTGGGCCAAGGGGAGCCTTACCCAATTTCTGGCGTTCACGGGACTGGACTGGGCGATTTGTTGGACGAAGTAGTGGCTCAATTTCCACAAAAAGAGGAAGTGGCCGACGAAGACGACACCATCAGCTTTAGTTTCATTGGACGCCCAAATGTGGGTAAATCCAGCTTGGTCAATGCCATCTTAGAGGAAAAGCGGGTCATTGTGTCCAACATTGAAGGAACGACGCGTGAAGCAGTGGATACTTATTTTGAAGATGAAGAGGGCCAGCGTTTTCGCATGATTGATACAGCAGGAATTCGACGTCGCGGAAAAGTCTCCGAAAAGATTGAAAAATACAGTGTGTTAAGGGCTTATTCAGCCATCGACCGCAGTGACATCGTCTGTTTGGTGATTGATGCAGAGACTGGAATTCGTGAGCAAGACAAACGGGTGGCCAGTTATGCCTTCGATGAAGGCAAGGGAATTGTTATTCTTGTGAATAAATGGGACACAGTTGAAAATCCTGATCAGGAATTCCAAAAGTTTCAAGCCATGGTGCGTCAACACTTCCAGTACTTGTCTTTTGCCCCCATCTTATTCGTCAGTGCCAAGACTGGCCAGCGTTTGAATCGCTTGCCCGATGAGTTAAAAACCATCCACAAGAATCAAAACCGTCGCATACAATCTTCGGTTCTCAATGATGTCTTGATGGATGCCATTGCTATTAATCCGACTCCTTCCGACAAAGGGAAACGATTAAATGTTTATTACATGACGCAAGTATCCGTTCAACCGCCAACCTTTGTGGTCTTTGTCAACGATGTGGATTTGATGCATTTCAGTTATAAACGCATGCTAGAAAATCAACTTCGCCGAGCCTTCCACTTTGAAGGGACACCCATCCATCTGATTACACGGGCGCGTCAATAAAAATAACCGACAGCTTTTTGGTAGATAAATGTCTGACCAAAGACTGTCGGTTTTTGTTTATAAGAGGGATTTCTTTGTTGGGTGTTTGATAAAAAACTAGAGTCAATGGCTGCATTATAAATCATTGGGTCAGTTAAAAACGCGCCACATATATGTGGCGCGTTTTTAAAGAAATCTTTATTAAACGTTGCTGCGGGGACGGATGGTTCGTTTGTGGCGTTGACGTTTCATTTCATTGCTTCGTAGCTGCCCACACGCTGCATCGATTTCTGTACCATGTTCACGGCGGGCCGTTGCGGTGATTTTGTTATCCCGAAGAATTTGGTGGAACTTCTGGATGTTTTCAGCGGGGCTTCGTTGATAATTCGTGCCGGCGACCGGGTTATAGGGGATTAAGTTCACGTAGGACAGGCGACGCTTCGATGCTAACAAGTCGCTGAGTTGTTGGGCATGTTCGGGTTGGTCATTGACGCCTTCGATCATGATGTATTCAAAGGTGACTCGGCGATTAGTCGTTTCCATGTAATATTTAATGGCGTCCATTAATTCTTCAATGGGGTATTTAGCATTGATACGCATCATGGATGTCCGTACGTCATTGTTCGGAGCATGAAGGGAGACCGCCAAGTTCACTTGAATGTCCTCGTCTGCAAATTCTCGAATCTTTGGCGCCAATCCACTGGTAGAAACAGTAATGTGACGAGCGCCGATGGCTAGGCCATGATCAGAGTTGATAATGCGGATGAAATCCAAGATATTGTCGTAATTATCAAAAGGTTCGCCAATTCCCATGAGCACACAGTGGCTGACGCGCTCATTCTTGTCTTGTTCATCCAGATAATGTTGGATTTGCATGATTTGAGCAACGATTTCACCGGCGGTTAGGTCGCGCTGTTTGCGGATAAGGCCACTGGCGCAGAAAGTACAGCCAATGTTGCAGCCTACTTGGGTCGTTACACAGACCGATAGACCATACTCATGATACATCAAGACGGTTTCAATCAATAAATGATCATTCATGCGGAAAAGATATTTCACAGTTCCGTCTTCAGCTTTTTGGAATTTCACGACTTCGAGGGGATTAAATTGGAAATGTTCATCCAGTAACTCCCGAGCCTTTTCAGAAAGATTCGTCATTTCCTGGAAAGATTGTACTCGTTGACGATACAACCAATCCCATACTTGATGGGCACGGAAAGGACGCTCTCCGTGTTGTGCGAACCACTCTTCAAGACCTTCGCGCGTCAAGCCATAAATGGATTGGCGTGTGTCCATGTTCTCAGGGATAACCGCGGGGTTTTGTTGCTGGTAACGCATGATGTCATCGGTTTTCAAGATTGATCTTCCTTTGTAATTTATTGAATCGGTAAAGACAACATGCACTATAATAGCATAAACACCTGCCAATTCCTATGAGTTATGATGAAAAGTGCCACAAATTCCCATGGTGAATGCATTCTTGCAGGGGTTTCCACAAGAAATCTACTATTTTGCTTGAAAGGCAACATCCATATGGTATACTAATTACTGGAATAAATGGTCAACCATTTGTTCAATCTACACATTGTGAAGCGATGTTTACGAAGGGAGAACAACTAACTAATGGTTAACAAAGCAGATTTAATCGATCGCGTTGCAGACAAAACTAACTTAACAAAGAAAGATGCCACGGTAACTGTCGAAGCTTTATTTGAAACAATTCAAGAAGCATTAGCTGAAGAAGAACGTGTTCAAATTATCGGTTTCGGAACTTTTGAAGTTCGCGAACGTGCAGCACGTAAAGGACGTAATCCTCAAACAGGGGAAGAAATCCAAATCGCTGCAACAAAAGTTCCAGCTTTCAAAGCAGGAAAATCTTTACGCGATGCTGTACGCGGCGAATAATTATGGAAGAGACTGGGTCGAAAGACCCCGTCTTTTTTTATTTAACGCGGTTTCAAATTCATGGTATAATTGTGCTTATTGGGGGGAAAAGTCATGACTCAAGTGGAAAAGATATTGCAAACAATTGAAGCCGTCACGACTCAAGAAGAACTTGAGGATCTGATAGCAAAATACATGGCCAAAGCCTCTCAAGACGAGACATTTATGGCTGCCTTATTAGAGGTTGCGGAATTTCTGAAGCGTTCCGGATACCGAGATTTCAGTCTTCATTTACTGGAAGAACTCTACAACCTTCATCCAGGGGAGTGGTTGGCTTATTTAATTGCGGAATCTTATCATGAGTATTTGTTGCCAGAAAAGGCCAAGGCATGGATCGATCTTCTTCCTGAAAAAGAAGATCCAACCATTGAGTTATTACGTGCCAAAATTTTGTCTGACCATCAAGATGCCCCAGCAGCAATGGATATTTACCTCGCACTGATTCAGAAATTTCCGACAGAATCGGCACCTTATGAAGCCTTGGCCCAACTTTTCTATGACCATCAAGAATGGGAAAGAGCCGAATACTATTACCAGGTGTTATACGATTATTTTGACACGGTGGTGGAGGTTGCACCCATCCGCGAGCGTTTATTAGAACTGGAATTGTCGAAGGAAATGGTTCAAAAAGATCGAATGGATGAGCTCTACAAAGATGTTGAAGAATTTACAACGGCACAGGAGCCCTATCAATTAGCCCTTGGCTATGAACGTGCAGGGGTTGCTAAACGAAGCGCTGAATACTTGCGCCAGGCCATTGAGATGGATCCAGATCACTTAAATGCCCAGGTCATGCTTTTGGATCTTGCCCTTGAGAACGATTGGAAGCAAGAGGTCCAGGGACAGTTAGAGTGGTTGGGCGATAATTTGCCACCCTACGACGAAAGAATTCTTCACCTTGTACAAACGTTGCCAGAAAATATTGTCTTGCCAGACGCATTGACAACCGCCATGGTTGACTATTTAGGTTTGATCAATGACCAAGAAGATCTCTTTAAAGCCTTGGAAATTCTAGCCAACACCTTTATTCAAAAAGACCGTCCCTCAGACTTCCTCGACCTCTTGAACCAAGTGCTTGAAAACCATGACAACCAAAAATATTTCCAAGAGTTGTATGGGCAAATCTATTATGCACAAGGAGAAGCCGTCAAGGCCTTTGAAGCCCTTGATGAAGCCTATGAACATCAGCAGATTCAGGAAAAGAATCTGGTCATTTACGAACAATTACTGATCGAGAACATGAAAGACATGGACGGTTGGGACGACGAAGACTCGTGGGAGAGTGAGTAATTTGGACAAGCATATCAATCAACGCAAGCGAGAATTCATTCATTGGCTCTTGGCCAATTATGATCATCCGCAGCCATCGGTTAATTTCTTTTTGGAATACCTGATGACACAGCCCAATTATATTGAGCGCATTCACTTTACAGACAATGTCGCATCCATGGCCGGTGGGATCGTAATATCCTACGAGGATTCGGATCATTCTTTTGTTTATTACAAAACAGAAGAAACCAGTTGTTCAGATCCTGAACTTGCTTTTCATGATGTGCGCTTAAGTCAACTCACTCAACAAGGAGATTATTATCTTCAAATCGATATTCCCAACAGTCATTTAATGTTGTATCAATTTGATATTTATGAGGAGAACACCCAGTATCTCAAGGCTCAGCTGGCCATGTTTTCTTTGCATTATCAAAATGAGCTGGATACCTTAAGTTTAAGGGGGAAGGCTTATTATCTGAAAGATGAAATCGATCGAGCGCTGGAAAACTCAGAGTTTGATCGTGTACAAAATCTACAATCAGAATTGGAAATTTTAGAAGGTGGACACAGTGACTAATCAATATTTAGCCGATCCTCTCTTCCAAGAAGCCTTGCCGGTCTTGCTTGAAATAGAGGCCCATGGTCATGAAGCTTACTTTGTGGGTGGCAGTGTTCGCGACACTTTGTTAGGCCTGCCCATTCATGATATTGACATTGCCAGCAGTGCTCGACCTGAAGAGATTCAGTGCATCTTTAGACGGACCATTGATTTGGGCATGGAGCATGGCACCATCATTGTCTTGATGGGGGATAAGGATTACGAAATCACCACTTTCCGAACGGAAGAAGGTTACACAGATGGACGTCGTCCTGATAAAGTCCATTTCATACGAGATTTAGAAGAAGATACTTTGCGCAGAGACTTTACCATTAACTCCCTGGCTTTCAATCGTCAAGGAAAACTCTTCGATTACCATCATGGAAAAGAAGATCTGGACGCACAGTTGATCCGTGCCGTGGGGGAGCCTTCCGATCGTTTCGGTGAAGATTCCCTACGTATGATTCGTGCCGTTCGCTTTGCTTCTCAGTTAAATTTTGACATAGAAGCCGATACCTTAAAAGCCATTCAAGAATTAAAGGCCAATATTCAACAGGTCTCCATTGAAAGAACACGAGAAGAACTGACCAAGACCTTGGTCGGGGATTATTTTTATGAGAAGGGGGATCTGCTCGTAGAAAGTGGTTTGTGGGAGTACTTACCAGAATTATCCACAAAGGATTCTTCAGCCGCTCTTAAGGAGCTTCGGGAGAATCTCCAATGGGGAAGCGCCACCCGATTCACTCGCAGCGAATCTTTTCTATGGACGCTGATGGTGAGAGCACTTGATTTGAAAGAATCAACGGCGCAACGCCAATTATTGAGGCGCTGGAAACATTCCAATCGCACCCTTCAAGAAGTCCAGGATTACAGTCAATTAATGGATCTTTATTTGGAAGATGGGCTAACCCTCTGGGATGTGTACCGCTTTGAAGAACATTTGATTCAGAATGTGGACTGCTGGGCCCATCAAAAAGAGTTGACGCTTACCTTTGACTATGAAGAATTGTCGAAGGCCTTGCCTATCCGTGATCGAAGCGAATTAAAGTTGGACGGGCGAAAGATCATGGAACTATTGTCCATGACCAAAGGCTCCTCCTTGGTGGGAGAGATCTTGGAGAAAGCAGAATACCAGGTAGTGATTGGCGAGTTGACCAATTCGCGAGAAGCCCTGGATGACTTTGTGATGAATTATTCGTAAGAAAGGAGGAGCTCAATGCCCCATCCACGCTTAGCGGTGGTTGATATTGAAACAACCGGTCCCAATGCCGGGGACGGTGATCGGATCATTCAAATAGCCGCTGTAATTATCGACAATCGAACCATTACTCGTGAGTACAACATGTACATTAACCCGGAAATGCCGATTCCTGATAATATTCAGTCCTTGACTGGGATTGACGATGAAGACGTGGCGGATGCTCCGACTTTCAAACAAGTGGCTGCTTTATGGTATGAACGCTTGAAGGATTGTCTGTTGGTGGCTCATAATCTGACCTTTGATTTGAATTTCCTCAAGCGGAAATTTGCCCAATATTTGAAGAAGGATTATGATCCAATGACCTTGGATACACTTTCAGCGGCCAAAGTTTTCCTACCTCAAGCCAAGGGTTTTAACTTAACGGAAATTTGTCATTGGATTGGGGTGGACATGACCGATGCCCATAATGCCTTGGCCGATGCTCGGGGGACGACCTTCTTATTAGGGAAGATCTTTCAAAACATTCAGCAGTTATCCTCTCAAGAACGTCAGCAGTTGCGTCCTGTCCTCCAACAGTTGTCACCGGTCTATGGCCAGCTATTGAGTCATCCAGAGGATTATCTCTTTGATGATGGCGAGCTTTTGCCATTGTTGGTACCCGTGGAAGAATCAAGGGAAAAATTCCACACCAATTCGACCGATGCTTCTTTGGCCAATTATATTCGCCAGAAGGGTTTCAACAATCGCATTAACCTGATTGACAATTACCCCTTGACCATTCGCGAGAATATTCAAAAAACTTTTATCCATCAGATGATGGCACAAAAAGATCTTTTATTGATTGTTCCAAGTCGGGCCACTCAAATGGAACTTTATGAATGGTTGGCGAAAGAATTTGATGATCAATTGGTGAGACTCTTGTTAAAAAGCTCTGACTTTATCAATCGTCCAGCCTTTGATCGCTTGGTGGCACAGGTGGATGATAAGGACTTGAATCCACACGAATTGATCATTGTGTCGGCAGTTATGTTTTGGCTCTTTACAAGTCAAACCGGTTGTTTGAATGAATTGAATCCTGTGATTGATATTGCCCCCATTTTGGAGCGCCACGTGACCAATGCCCGTCATTTGGATGATCGCTACTTTTATCAACGACACTTGCAGCAGTTGAAAGATGCGGATGTGATCCTTGCAGAAAACATTTATTTCTACCGACTGATTAATCGTAAGAAGATGCCCTTGGCAAAGAGTATCTTCGACCGGACGT
Source organism: uncultured Dolosicoccus sp. (assembly GCA_945278685.1). Classification (GTDB taxonomy): domain Bacteria; phylum Bacillota; class Bacilli; order Lactobacillales; family Aerococcaceae; genus Dolosicoccus. The sequence goes on along the minus strand of CALYPW010000026.1, from coordinate 4,468 downwards.
TGATTGATTTGGATATTGAGGACACCTTATCCTGCATCCGCTATCTGTCTGAGAACCAACTCAATGTCAGTGAGTGGTTCGTCAATGCCCGTTCGGATATCAATCACTTGTTTCAAGATCCAGCGGATCGAGCCATGAAAGAGGCGTTGACTCCCCATCTCAAGGGTCTGGCCCAATCATTTTATGAATTACAAAATTATTTGATCAATCAGGTGAAGGGAAAAGACCATTTTCAGGAGGGGACCCGTTATTCCTTTGCGTTACCCAAAAAATCCTTAGCCCCCATTAAACAAAGTTTGGTCCATCTTCGCCGCGTCAGTGAATTACTAATCGCCGAGTATGGAGCTTGCGACCGGTCCCAAGTGACCAAATTGCAAGGGGTTTTAAACATTCCACACCTACGGGCGGTGTTGAGAAATATTCATGGCATGTTGGATGATTCCATGGATGGCTATTGGCTATTCGAAGGGGACTACAGTCACCATCAGTTCTACCAGGTGAAATTACGGGTGGGATCACACACCATGGATCTCGAAAGTTTGACTTATCTGACGCGTTTCCATAAAACCTACGCCTTCAATCTTCATCGAAAGACGATTCATGCCCGTAGCCATCTTCAGGAGTTGTCGGTCAATGCTGTTTCCTTGCCCAACATTTACGCGCAAGAACGTTTGGAATTGACGGTTCCTCTGGGTGAAATGATCAATGTTAAGAGTTCGAACAAATGGGAAGGTTTGAAGAAGTTTCTAGAGGATTTACCCGCCGATGAATCTGATTTGGTCCTGGTCCTTACCAGCAATGCTGCGGACGTCGGGACTGCTCATCATCAATTGGTCAGTCATTCACTGTCCGCCATGGTTTTTGCCAAGAGTATTAGTGGTAGCTTGCGCCGCGTCAAACGACAAGCCTTGGAAATGGATCCGTCGGTGGTGATTATGAATTTTCGAGAAATGATGCGGGAACATTGGACGCTGACTGAGAAAAAAGTAACCGTAGTCCTTTTACAAATTCCCTTTATTTCTCCCGACAGTGCCGATTTACACATGGAAAAAGCTTTTGGAGACTACACGGCAGAACAAGTCTTTCAACATCAAATTCTACCGCAATGCATTGGCGAGCTCAGTGGTCTTTTTGACTATGTGACCAATCATCTTGCGGTGGATAAATTTTATCTTTTAGACGAACGTTTTTATAGCGAAAGATATTCCAGCCAGATTCGCGAAGGGCTGAAACATCAAATTGTGTTTAACGAAAAAATTAGCAAAGAAGGTATGACATGACCAGGTATATGATAACGACACTCGTGTCTCTCGCATTAGTCATTTGTTTGTCGTTTTTACTCTTATTTTCAAAAAGTCAGGCGAAATACAACCAAGCCGAAAAAGAAGCTGTTGATCTTGTCAGTTACGACTACGATGTGAAACAGGTGAAGAACTTTTACTGGTCAACCACTGACGCCACTTACTTCAGTCTTGACTTCATCGATCAAGACCTTCAGGAACGTTACGCCATTATTCCCCAAGAGGGGGGAGAGGTGCGGTATTTTGACCGAGAAGAATTTATCACCCTGGAACAAGCCCAAGAAATTGCTGCCAACGATTATCAACCGGTCAAGTTCTTAGAAACGAGGTTGTCCTTGTTGAATCATGAACCTGTTTGGGAAGTAACCATAAAGAACGATAACAATACCATTACCTATTATTACCTCAATGCGTATAATGGGGAATGGGTCAAGAAAATTGAAAATGTGTAAGGGGTGAATCGATTTTATGCCTTCGTCTTTTAACATGTATCAAGCCGGATACACCCTTGTTCCCAATCAACTTCTGGAAAGATACGGCCAACTCAAACTGACGGCCCAGGAATTTGTATTAATTACCTATTTGTTGAACAATGCCAATCCTGATCAGGGAAGTTTTGATTTTCAAAAGGTGACTCCCCAACTGGGATGGACCATGGATCAGTTATTTGAAGTCATTAATTCTTTGTCCAACAAGAACTATCTTTCCATCGATTTGGTACAAGGACCTGACGGTAAACAATCGGATTATTATTCTTTGAAGCCTTTGTTTGACCAACTGTCTAAGACCTCAAAAGTCGCTACTGCTCAACCAGAAGACACGAGAGCGACTTCTGACACCCATCATCAAGCACAGATCCGTCAACTCATGGCTGATTTCGAACAAGAATTCGGCCGAGGATTAAGCGGGATGGAAATCGAAATGTTGAACCAGTGGATTCGTCAAGACCGTTATGATTTGGCCTTGATTCGCATTGCTTTGAGAGAAGCAGTCATTCACAATGCCATCAACATCAAATACATCGACACAATTCTACTCAATTGGCAAAAAGAGAATATTCAAACAGCCAACGAAGCAGAACGAGCCATCCAAGCACGTCGTCAACGCCAAAGTGGCACCTCTGGCAGATTATCGCCAGTTCAAAAGCCACGACAAGATTATCCAGAAATTCCGCTGCCAGGCTTTGATTAGTAACAATTATCGACACCCTACAAAAAATGTAGGGTCTTTTTCTTTTAAGACAAAGAAAGATGGCTCTTTGTCAGATAAGGTTGATGAGATCTTTTACTAGACGCTAAGCAGCCGAATGTTGCTTAGCTTTTTTACTATTTCCTGAAACATACCGTCTTGATATTCGAAGTATTAAGTTTTTGAAGTGTGAGTTGTTGCGAAAGCCATGGGCGACTCGTTTATGGACGGTTACTTTGTAATTGATCCCCTCAGTAGGAGCGCTCGTAAGAGGTGTTATTGACAGGTGTTCTTTATGTAGTCAGGTTATTTCTTGAAGGTTCCAAGCACTCTCTTAAGCCCTTAGAGCAGATTTAGCAGGATATGCGTCCGCTTTACATCCTTTCAATTCACTATAAATTGTGGAACGGTGGCGTCCGATTGCATCAGCGATATCACTTGGTTGATAATCTATTTTGACAAAGTAATTCTATTTTTGTACATTCTTTTATGGTAAGATGTTCCCAGCTCATAACAGGACCTCCGTGTGTTTGTGATTACTAACGTTTTACACGAACCTGCTATGGGTTTTTAGTATTTGTTGCATTTAATTTTACAAGCTATCTTTTTTACAAATAGTGTTTATACTACGAGTCCTTAAGTATGAGAAAGGAATTTTTCTATGAAAAAATTAAATTCGAAATCAATTAAGTCAGGCATGATGGCCTTATTATTATCAAGTCAAGCTTTGATGACACCTTTTGTCGTTTATGCGGAAGAAACAACTGCTGCGGAAGTTCCAAGTGAAATGGTTCAAGAAAATGAAGCGGAAGAAACTGAAACAATGGAAGAATCTGCGGAAGCAAGTACGACTCCAAAATTAAGCGAAGAAGAATTACGCAGTCAAATTAAAGATTATGGGACAAAGATTACTGTTAAAGGTAAACAAATGAATGTTTTAGAATTGAGTAAAGAACATAAAGGTCAAAATAAAACCTTAGTCTTTATGCCAGGTTTAGGTGAAGCGTCTCAGCCCTTAACGCAAAAAAACCTTTTAGATCGTTTAGCTGAAGACTTCCACATCTTAGTCTTTGAGCCTTTCGGTTACGGCTTAAGTGATTCAACCGATGAGCCACGTACGAGCGAAAATATTATTAGTGAACTACACGAAGCACTGCAAGCATTTGATGTTTCAGAATATGTTTTAGTCGCTCATTCCCTTTCAGGAATTTACGCGATGGAATATGCCAAACAATTCCCAGGAGAAGTCAAAGGGATTGTCGGAATGGACACTAGCACACCGATGATGAACGGTTATATGGATATGGGTCATATGGAAGCACCCGTGGATGAGGAAGGAAATGCCCTTTACTTACCAGAAATTCCAGATGTGGATGATGAAGTGAATGAACAATATAAACTCATTGCGCAACTGAATTTAAACAACCCAGCGACCATCGATGAAGCAGAGCGTTCTAACCAAGTCTTATTAGATGCTCGAGATGAAAAAATTCCTGCGGGAATTCCAGCGCTTTACTTGTTAGCTCAAGATTCATACGATGATATTGAAATGCGCCGTGAATTTATGGATCAAATTACCATGGACTGGGAAGAACAACACGTTGACATGTCAGAAAACCCCGAAGAAGTAGAAACCCATGTGCTAGATGGTGACCATTTACTTTACTTCACACAATATGAAGAAATGGCTAAATTAATCAAAGAATTCGTGATGAATTTGAAATAGGAAGATTCCAATGAAACTCACCGACAACCTCCAATCTCGTTGTGCTAAGTGGGTTTGCGGCGCGATGTTCGCAACCCATTTAGGCACACAAGTCCCCACCGTTTTAGCCGGTGAAGTGGAATTAATTAAGCAGTATCCGATTGAAGAGCCACTCTTTACCCAAGGTCTAGAGCTCAATTCAAAGCAAGAATTGATTCTAGGGACAGGCCTTAAAGGTGAATCAAAGCTTGGTATCTTTAACCTGGAAACAGGT
>CALYPW010000025.1 GCA_945278685.1 uncultured Dolosicoccus sp. | reverse complement strand
TAGGTAATCCTTCGTCAAAGCTAAAGGCCTATTCTGATGCTCGTCTTTTAATCGAATCCCAAGAATTTCTATTCAATTTGAAAACACTTTCTTCAAGAATCTTATTTTGACGTTCAATGATATTTTTTACATGATGACTATGTATCAATATTAAAAGATTAATAAGAAATCACTTCTACAAATTCGAAAATCTTTACAGGATTTTAGAGAATAGAAAAGATGACTCCAACCTTCCCCTCCTATTTCTAGTGGTCGGTTCGATGGTTAGTGTCGTTTTTTTAAGGGATATCATGACATCTCTTGAATGCCTATAGTCATTTATCGGATTGGCCCTTTATGTCCTTCTTCCCCCATTCTATAATCTCTTTTCAAAATCGCTTGGAAGCATCTTTTGAATGACTTGAAAGAGGTGAGTCTTCTGAATCATCACCAGTTTTAAAAAAGTTCTGCCACTCTTGTAAATGTTCATACTCTGCATAAATAATGCTCACGAGCTAAAGAAATACACTGGAATCGATTGAACGGCATCAGAAATTGGATTGGGAGCATTCTCAAGACGGAACGATTCCCGAATCTCTACCCTGTGACGGGTCGAAAACAGTTCGAAGCTTTCCAACCCATGAGGATTGGGCCCATACAAGTTAAAGTTCGTGACAGTGATTTGATAGAGTCCTTTGAGATTCTTACAGTGTATGCGTTCTTCACCAACAATCGTAGGATTATTATCATTCGCCACGTAAGCACTCTGGGCGTAAAATAAAGACCGATTCAGATGCAGTTGATCAAAGCGGTTCTACATCTCGATCAAAATCACCCCGCCCTTCTTCCTCCACCAAATAATCTCTTTTCAGTATAGCTTGGAAGCCGTCTTCTTGTATGGCTTGGGCAGTGGTCTTTCCGATGGCTAACCATTTCACACCCAGATGCCGGTCTTCATGTTTCGCAAAGACTTGGTAGAAGCGGTGCCAACTGGACGGACTGGAGAAATAGGCCGCTTGAAAACAGTGAGTTTCTAACCAATTATCGAGTCGCTCCTGGTTGGATTTGTGTGGTTGATTGCGATAAATCGCCAGTTGTTGGAAGGGAATTTTCTGATTTTGGAAATAATCAATCGCATAATCATCTGAAAGATTGCTGGTTGGGTAGAGGATCTGATCCCCTTCTTGATACTGTTGTTCGTGCCATTCTTGGACCAAGCAAGTTTTCTTGGGATGGCTTGCTTGGAAGTCCACGGTCAGACCCTGTTGGATCACTGCTTGGCTGGTCACGTCCCCGATGGAGGCAAGACGCTTGGAAGCTAATTCTTGAAAGAGTCCGCGTTTCTTGGTGGATTCTACCAGAAAATCCACCGCAAACTGGCTGGATATAAAGAGCCAGTTGGCTTCTTTCAAGGCTAGGTCAAAGGATGCATCCAACTGACAAGCTTCTAACTGGATCATGGGAAACTCTTCAACGATAAATCCCATCTCCTCAAAGTGTTGCCGATCTTCTTGACTGGCTTGACTGGGACGGGTCAATAGGAGTGTTTTCATGATGGGTCCACCTGCTCATGAAGATGGGCAAGGATTTCTTGGCCGAAGATCTTTCCCACTCCTGTCAGTTGAGAATAACTTCGGCACAGCTCCACGAATTGCCCCGAAGGTAAGTGCCCCAATAAACCATAAAACTTGATCCCTTCTTCCTCGGGTTCAATATAAACCCCAATGGGGATGTCGCAGTTGCCTTCCAGTTCGCGCAAGAAGCTACGCTCTTCTTCAACAATCCCTCGCGTGGGCCCGTGATCGATGACTGACACAAAGTCTTCCATGGCCAGATCCTCCCGGCGGATTTGTACCGCAAGAGCTCCTTGGCTAATGGCTGGGTAATACACCCGGGGATCCATATGAACCGCTTGGTAGGGCGAGTCTTCTAAGAGGTTGATCCGGTCCAATCCAGCCTTGGCAAGCACCAAACCATCCAACTGCCGTTCCTCCATCAATTCCAAGCGGCGGTTAATATTGCCCCGGATCTCTTCGACCTGAAGATCCGGTCGCAATTGCTTTAACAAATAGGTGCGTCGCATACTGCTCGTTGCAATTTGGGCACCTTTGGGAAGATCTTTCCAATGGCTGACTTGACGCAGAACCAGGCTGTCTCGGACATCTCCCCGTGAGGGAATAGCCGCAATCTTGAGCCCTGGATGTTCCACGGCTTGCATGTCCTTCAAACTATGAACCGCCAAATCAATCTCCCCGCCCAACAAGGCTTGTTCCACATTCTTGACAAAGGTTCCTTTGCCTCCAATTTGACGCAAGCTCACGGATTGTAGACGATCTCCTTGGGTAGAGAGTGGCACAATCTCATAGGGAAAATTCCCATGAGCAGCCTCCAAGGATTCAATCACCAACTCTGTTTGTCGAATGGCGAGCGCACTTTGGCGACTGCCGATTCGAACCAGGCATCTTTGAGTCATCTTTCTCCCCCTTTTCTATTCTTTACTTCAAAATTTAAGACGTCGCCACGCGGACGACGTCTCAAAAATAACTGTTTGACGATTTACTTTTTTGGTCCTACTTTGTAAGCCAGGAAATAGGCACCGGCCAGAATAATTCCCCCGCCGACAAGATTTCCCAACCACACACTGGTCATGTTCTTGAAGAAATTGGCCCAAGTGTCTCCTCCTAAGAAGATTCCCATGGGAATGTAGAACATGTTCGCCACCACGTGTTGGTAACCTCCCAGTACAAAGCCCATAATGGGTAGGAAGATACCGACAATCTTACCAATGAAGTCCCGGCTGGCGAAATGCAGGTAAACAGCGGTTGTGACCAGTATATTACAAGCGATTCCTGACAAGAAGCCCTGACCCCAAGTTGCGGATGAACGTCCCAGGGAGGTCGAAATGGCTTGTTCTAAGAAGATTCCTTCCGTTAAGGTTCCGGATAGATAGCCGAAGAAGTAGGCGACAAACAAGGAGCCCAATAAGTTAAAAAACGTCACGATAGCAATATTCCTCACCCATTGCTTGCCCGTGATCTTCTTGGCGTACAAGGCCATGCTGACCACCATCATATTTCCGGTCACCAACTCACCACCCGCTAATAATAAACAGATGAGTCCGAAGGGAAAGACGATGGCACCAATATAATTCGCCAGAGATCCTAATTCGGCGGGAATTCCCGCCATGACACGAATCGTTGCGACACCGGCCAGGGCAATAAATACGCCGGCCATAAAGCCCAGAACAGCAAGACTGAGGGTGCTTAAATTAGCCTTAGCCACGCCTTTGTTAATGGTTTCATCCACCAATTGTCCCGGCTGTAAAGATGTTTTTTCCATGACGTCCTCCTATAAATGTTGAATAAACTCTTGATAATACACTCTCGCCCGGTCATCCAGATAAATAATCGAATCAAAGTTCCCGCGACGAATCATCGCCTTGTCCATTCGATCAAAGCGCTTGTCCCGGTCCGGACCAATGTCCACATAGGAAATGTCAGCCCCCTCTTCCACAAAGTCAATGACTTCATCGAAGCTTCGGGGAATCGAGCTGATCAAGAGAATTCTCTGATTGAAGCCTGGGAGTTGTTCGAACCAACTGGGACCTTCCTTCATTTGAACCACCTGACCGATAATGATCATGGCCGGGTTATGGATGTCGGCCTCTTCCAGCACTTGCGGAAAAGTTGCCAGGTCTGCCCGACAATTCACCTGACGTCCCCAAGTCCCCCATTGAACAATGGCCACGGGGGTCCCAGGATCCATGCCTTGAGCCAGGAATTCTTCCTGCAGAAGCCTTGCTTGGCGAACACCCATGTAGAGACACAGTGTCCCATTGTCTTCCAAGCCGGCAAACTGCGGGGGAGCCCCTGCTTGGCGCTGTCCCGTCATCAAGGTGACGCGACTGCTCCACTGCCTCTCCGTCAATGGGAAGTCGGAATAAGCAGCAGCCCCCGAGGCTGCAGTGATGCCTGGAATAATTTGATATTGAATACCTGCTTGACGCACCTGCTCCAATTCTTCCCCCAAGCGTCCAAAGATGCTGGGATCTCCGCCTTTTAAGCGCACAATGTGGTCATAATCTTGCGACAAATCCACCAAAAGGTGATTAATTTCATCCTGAGAAAAGGTATGACTGTCGGGACGTTTGCCCACATCAATCAACCGGGCGTTAAGAGCACTCAGGCGCAGAATTAAGGGATTGACTAGACGATCGTAAACAATGACTTGGGCGCGTTCAATCAAACGCCGCCCCTTGACCGTGAGTAGTTCCGGATCGCCAGACCCGGAACCCACAAAATATACACATGCTGCCATTCCTTATTCCTCAAGAAAGACGTAGACATTGCCATCTTCAATTTGGGTGGGATAGGTCTTCACGCAGCCCGACTGGTTGTCCGGTGTATAGAGAATCTCACCATCATCTAGATCGAAGCGTGAGGAATGGAGCGGACAAGTGACGGTGTGCCCCATCACCGTTCCATCAACCAAAGGTCCTTGACGATGGGGACAAACGTTCGAAATGGCCCGAATCTCATCATCACTCAAACGAAAAACAGCAATCTCTTCGTCACCGACGACCACTTTCCTGCCAATGCGCGGATGTAAGTCAACCAGGTGACTGACTAATATTTTCTTCATGGGCTTTTCTCCTATTCTTGAGTGACTGCGAAAACTTCTTCTTGAATCTTTTGATCCTCGACGATTTGCTTCCAAGGTTCACGGCGACGTTTCTCAACGTCTCGCAGACGCTCGTTCAGTTGGCGACGATGCTCGGGGTCCAAGAGAACCTCTTTCACGCGCTCAAAGCCCAAGCGTTTCACCCAAGGAGCAGTTCGTTCGTTGTAATTGCCGGTCTCTCGGTAGTATTGCAGCATGGCGCCAGCAATGTCGACGACTTCGTCGGCCGTTTCCACAGTAGCCAATTCGACGGCTTCAATGACTTCTGTCCCACCATTTCCGCCAATTAAGATTTGGAAGCCATTCTCGACACCGATCACGCCAAAGTCCTTGACGCCACTTTCCACACAGGAACGGGGACAAGCAGAAACGCCAAACTTAAACTTGTGCGGGGTATCAATGTACTCAAAAGCTCTTTCCAAACGCTCACCCAGTCCCAGTGAATCTTGGGTTCCAAATCGGCACCATGGGGCTCCCATACAGGCCTTCACAGAGCGAACGGCCTTGGCATAGGCTTGAGCCGCTTCCATGTCTAAGGCTTCCCAGACCGCGGGTAAATCTTGCTTTTCAATTCCATAGAGACCGACACGCTGGGCTCCTGTGACCTTGATCAAGGGCACGTCAAATTGCTTGGCTACTTCTCCCAGGCGGATCAGTTGGTCAGCCGTTGTTTGGCCCGCGCGCATTCTGGGCACAATGCCGTAAGTGCCGTCGGATTGAATGTTGGCGTGCATCCGCTCGTTGATCGGACGGGATTCCAGTTCATCGACGTATTCTTTGGGCCAGGCAACTTGTAAGTAGAAGTTCAAGGCCGAACGACAAACAGGACAGCCTTCTGGATTCCTGAATGCCAACTCGTCATAAACCGCTTGGATGGTTTTTAAATTTCGGGAACCGATGCGAATGCGGACCTGTTCCGTGGTAAAGTCGGTACATTCACACATGCCTTGATTGACTTCAGAGACTTCCCCATCCAAGGCGCCATAGACCAAGCTATCAATGAGATCAATACAACGCCCACAAGAAGCTCCTGCCGTGGTAGCACTCATAACTTCCTGGGTGTTTTTGAGGTCTTGATCGCGAATGGCGGTCAAGATGTTTCCTTTGGTGATCCCGTTACACCCACAGATCATTTCGCTGTCATCCCAAGCCATGACATCCACGACGGTCTCTTCTCCCGCCACGTGCAGCAGTGACACAGGGGTGTAGCTGTCGATGTTCTCGTTTTCACGAAGAATGTTGTAATAACGTTGTCCTTCAGAAACATCCCCGTATAAGACAACACCCACAACCTTTTCATCCTTGATAAAGACCCGCTTGTAGGTATTGTGGATCCCGTCCATAGCAGAAATACTGCGAACCTCGTCGGATTCTCGAACGACTCCCGCGGAGAATAGATCAACGCCTGAGACTTTCAAGGAGGTAAAGGAATCTTCATCTGCAAATTCTGAATCGCTACAGCCCGTCAGATAATCCGCCAGGATGCGTCCTTGTTCATAAAGAGGGGCGACCAAGCCGTAGACCCTACCATTAAACTCGGTACACTCACCCACCGCAAAGATATTGGGATCACTGGTTTGCATGTGTTGATCTACAATGATTCCGCGGTTAGTTTCCAGACCAGCTTGTTGTCCCAATTGAATTTCAGGAACGATTCCCACAGACATAATGACCAAGTCTGCCTCCAATTGGCTGCCATCAGCAAACTTCAGGCCTTGAACGCGGTCCTCACCGAAAATTTCCGTGGTCTGGGTGCCTAAACTGAATTTGATGCCGCGATTCTCCAAGTCCGCTTGTAGCATCTCGCCGGCTTGCTGGTCCAGTTGAGTCTCCATCAGCCAGTCTTCCAGGTGAATCACCGTGGTGTCCATGCCCAGCTTCACCAAACCGTCGGCGGCTTCAAGACCTAGCAATCCACCTCCAATGACCGCGGCTTTTTGGTAGTTCTTGGCAGCCACCATCATGACCTTGGTATCGTCAATGGTTCTAAATGGCATGACACCTTCTAAGTCGTTGCCGAGAAGAGGCAAGACAAAGCCCCGGGAACCGGTGGCGATAATGAGTTTATCGTAGGGGACCTTTTGTCCGGATTTGGTCGTCACGACCTGGGCCTTTGGATCAATATCGACGGCCGGGTCATGGTTAATCCAGTGAATCCCATTGTCTTCGTACCAGGAAGGTTCATTGATGATAATGTCATCAAAGTCCTTCTCTCCTTGCAAGATGTTGGACAACATGATCCGGTTGTAGTTCGGGTAAGCTTCTTCACCAATAATGGTGATGTCGAAGCTTCCGCATTCTCTCTTCAGTATTTCTTCGATGGTTCGAACGCCTGCCATTCCATTACCGATTAATACTAATCTCTCTTCCACTTTGCCAGCTCCTTTTTTATCATTATATCTATAATCATTCTTAATTATACCTTAGAATGCTTCTTTGTCAATTCATTCACAAAGTAAAAACCAGGTGATGTCTCGCGACTCCGGCTGGTTTTGGAAAGATTATTACTTTATAATTGGGGATCAATGGCCTTTGAGATTTCTTGACGCAGTTGCCGTGATTGGCGGGGGTTCTTCCCATAAGTGGAAACTGCAATCAAATAGTCTTCCTGGCGTTCCACCGCCATGTTGTAGAAATCGCTCTCCCGGTGATCGCCACAGTTATTTACCCATTGGTGGCTCTTGGCATCTTGGACAATTTGATGGTTGACCTTTTCTTGGTCGGTACAGGCCAAGATCAGATCCGCGCCCTCCAAGTCCTCCGAGGAATAGGCCTTCGTCACGAGGGTCACCGGCTGTAAATGGTGAAAGTCTTCGTGGAAGTGCGGTGACACGACCCGTGGATGCCCGCCACTTTCAATGATGCCACGGGCCTTCCGCAGCGCAATTCGCCCTCCCCCCACAATGAGAATGTTCTTGTTATGAATATCTAAGAGTATTGGGTACATTGTTGTTTCACCTTTTGGATTTCTTCAACGACATCCGCAATCAGGTAGTCACTGAAACCGATGGGAGCAGCCAGTTGAAAATCTGCCTGAGGATATTTTGCCGCAAGCTCCGGCAAGATCTGCCGGTAGAGATGGCCGTCAATCAAGAAGTATGGCAAGACCAGCACACGGTCCTGGGCTTGGATGAAATTTTCCAAGCCTTCTTGGTAATTGTGTCGACCTCTGAGGGTCGTTCCTTGCACCTCTTGATGGATTTTTTGATCGAAATAAGCGACCGCCTGATCGATGGTGGATTGAGGCTGGCACGAGTAATTACTGCCATGAGCAATCACCAAAAGCTTGTCGTAGCTGGTGGGCGCGTAATGATTCAGGTGGGCATCCAATTGAGTGAGGGCTCCTGGGCGAGGACCAATGGGTAAAGTAATATGAACAGTCACGTCATCCCCGTAGTCCTGAATGGTTGCGTGAACTTGTTGGGGAAGCTCCTCATTAGTATGCACGCCTTCAAATAACAAGAGCGGGACCACCAAGAGTTGGCGGACCCCTTGATCCAGTAGGCGACGGGTAGCCACCGGGACGGACACTTCATGAACATCTATATAGCCCACTTCCATGGGATATTCTCGGCTCAGGTTTTTGTGAATTCGAAGACTAAAAGCTTCGCTTTCGATATTTCTTTGTGCTTGGGGACTTCCGTGGAAGACATACAGGATTCCGATCATGGTCTTCACTCTTTCTTGTATTTATTGGGCAGTCAGCTTATACTGGTTTTTGTATTGGAGGGATTCCTTTGAATGAAACCAAGTCATCCATCAGCATGGCGCGACTGGTATTAATCACCGTGACGATGATTTTTTCTTTTTCATCGATGAGCATATTGTATTATTTATTGGGTCTAAAAGCCATTGTTTATTTATTGATTGCAGGATTTTTCTACTTCATCCCCTTTATCACCATTGTTCGAGACTTTACACATCATTATTCCCACCGCTCGGGAAACATCTACACCTGGATCCAGGATAATTTGGGAGATCGCACCGCTTTTATCACCATTCTCCTGTGGTATGCCAGTTATTTCTTCTGGATGATTAGCCTCTTTATGCGCATCTGGATCCCCTCTTCCATCTTGATCTGGGGCGAGGATTTAACCAAACAAACCTCCAGCGTCCTTGGCGACTGGAAGCCTTTGGTCATTGGTTGTATGAGCGTCGCTTTAGTGGCCGGGGTCTACCAACTGGCTAAAAGAGGTTTTGACGCCATTTCAAAGCTTCTCACCCGCTCAGGTTCCTTGATGGTCGGGTTAATTGGTTTGAATCTTTTAAGTCATCTGATTATTTGGTGGCTGGATGGTGAGTCTATCACCCCCAATCTTCTATCCAATTGGCAGCAACATCAAAGTGCTGAGACAGCCCATTCGTTGACCGGCTTCCTTTCCCAGTCGGTCCATCATTTTCTCTTTGTCATTACGGCCTTTGGCGGTTTGGATACCATCGGCAGTCTGTTGGATCATTTCAAATCTCAGGGTCAAAAATTACGACGGGGACTGATGATCAGTGCGGGGCTGGTGATCCTTGTTTACACCGCCGGGATCTTTTTGTGGAGTGGCTCCATTTCCTACGGCGATTTGCATCAGCAAGAACAAGTGAACTTGGCCAATCTCATGTATGAACTCATGGCAATCTTAAGCACCCGCTTGGCCGATTGCCTGCAACTGGGTCCCACGGCCAGTCATCTGCTGACCCAGCTCTACCTGCGCTATACGGCCCTCACCTTATTGGCTGCTTATTTAAGCCTCTTGTCCAGTTTTATTTTCTTGCCTTTGCGGACACTCTTAACAGGTACTCCTTCTTCCTATTGGTCCGATGACCTGATCCGTCAAAATCGTCATGGCGTTTATGAACGCGCCTTGGCCATTCAAAGCGGCTTAATTGCCCTTTTTATCTTGGTTTTTTCTTTGGGCAATCACTATGTCACTGCCCTCTATAACCAACTCATCGAGATGACTGCTCTGGCAAGGTCTCTGCCTTATTTGGTGATTGCCTTAGCCTATCCCACCTTTATTGGTCGCCGACAAGGTCCCTTGGGTGGACGACGAGTTCTAGGCGTTTGTGTGAGCCTGTGTGTCGCAGGGGGCATTCTTCTCCAACTGCAACAAGCCTGGCAGGACAATCCCTGGCATTTTCTAAATCTGATCTTGGGACCGGTCTTCTTTTTACTCCTTGCTTTGACTCTTTACCGGCATGTCCAGCACCGTCAATAAAATTTAAAACGACACCCACCAGCCCTTCCACTGTCACGTGGTCGGTTCCATGGTAGGTGTCGTTTTTTCCTTTTTAATGAATCGTTTCGAAATACTTTTGCAACACGTCGTAGGACTTCTTCAAGCGAGGTTGACTGAGAGGCTGGTCCCAAGTCTCCCAAGTGTAAGTCTTGAAAGGCGCATCCTGCTTGGGATACTGAGCCACCAGCTCCTGGTCCTCGTCCACATAGGCAATCCCGATGCCGATGCCGTCGATGAAGGTGCCCTGGTGAACGTCTTGGGTGGTGAGGAAATCATCCATCACTTCCCGCTGACTGGGATCTCTAAAACTTAACAAGAGCCATGGCAAGCGAACTTCCACACTCTTGCCGTCCTTGCTCCACCGATAGTCGGCCAAGGATTTATAGTCAGGTGCATTCGGATCGCTGTTCCCACGGGTCAAATTCCCGGTGGGATAGTCTTCAAAAGCATACTCTTGGCCGGTTTCCGGGTTGTAGATTTCCTTGTTCAAGACATAGTGAATGGGGTCGAATTGACCGGAGTTCTTCTTGGTGGAATAAGAATAAGGCGTTGCGCCGGTCCAGACATATTCATACAAGTAGTTGTGAACATTGTAATAATGGTCCACCAAAACTTGAGACTGGTCGGGATTCAGATCCACTAAGAAATCCGCTCCATTGTGGAAGGCTAAATCCGGGACCTCTTGGAATTGCTTGTTTCCTTGGTTCGGAATCGTGTCCCAGAAGAGCAAGGGTCGGCTCTCTTTTGACGCTTCTTTCAAATCTACCCGCAAGTATAAGTAGCGCTCGTCATGGTCCACATAGACCTTGTCAAGAGGACCGGCGGAAAGGTCTGAATACAAAGGGTCCTCCTGCCAATCCTCCAGAGCACCATCCACATGAATTTTGAGACGGTCGAAACTTAAGAGACCAAATTGTTGTTCCGAGGTCTGGGCATTGGACCAGAACGGCCGTCGGTC
This sequence comes from uncultured Dolosicoccus sp., assembly GCA_945278685.1. Lineage (GTDB taxonomy): Bacteria > Bacillota > Bacilli > Lactobacillales > Aerococcaceae > Dolosicoccus. The sequence continues at coordinate 2,795 of CALYPW010000025.1, read as the reverse complement.
CGGATTGTCAAAATCCATGGTGTTCCAGGTGCGTTTGAACCACTCGTCTTGCCAAGTAAACACCAACCCACCCATGTAATTATTGATCAGGATATCTTCGAACATGTGCTGGAGAATCTCTCCTTGTTCTTGCTCCTTCAATTTCCCCTGGTGCTTGCCATCAGGCCCGGAGTGGGTCCGTCCCCGCGAGGACGGTACGCCAAGCTCCGCAATCAAGACTGGTAGGCCATGGACGTCCTTCAACTCTTCCAAGTAAGTGGAATAGGAGTTTTCTTCTCCCGGTGATCCGTTCCTCCGAGATACTTTTGGTCCATGTGCATAAATTCCGGGTAATAAGGATAGACGTGGTAGGAGGCAAATTGCCCCACTTCCTTCATGAGGCCCTGGGTATGGATCTTGTTGGGATCCACCGACACCAAATCCTCTGGATCCGAATCATCGGAGGGATGGTCCAGAAGATCCGTGGTGGGCCAGTTGGTGAAACTCATGGGACGGGCACTTCGGTAGTTCTCAACTTCATAGGTGGTGGCGTAGTCCATCTGCCAGGCCAGCCAATGTTCGAAAGGACTGGCATCCGTGGTCGAGTAAAAAGTCCCTTCATACTGGCCGATGTCTCCATGGGATTCATTGGTGCCCAAGACCATGAAAGGATTCCACTCCGTTCCCAGAATCCAGCCAATCACATAATCAGACACATCAACGCCGTACACGCCTGAAGCGTGCCCTCTTTCTGCCGGAATCGTCACATCGCCGTGAATGGCTTGAACGACTTGTTCGATTTCCTTTTGGAAGTCTTGAACGGCCGCTTCATGAAAGGTATCTTCTGAATCCATGATCCAGTCTTCATTGATCAAGACCCCGTGAAACACATACAAGGGCTCCTCGGCCGTGTCATTGTAGCGCGCCAAGGCTCGATAGAACCCGGGCGGATGCACTAAACGCCGGGATTAACTTCTCCCAGTACGATTATTTTTGTTCCATTGACGGAGATTCGGTACTTGGACGCCTTGCCTTGGCCAATGTCATGCGTCCCTTTATCTTGGACCGAGAAAGGGTGGCGGTCACTTCTTCAATACCAAAGCCCAGTACACATTGAACAAAATCTTTGAGTATGTGTTCATTGCCACGACTGGCAAAAATTTTTCGAAATAATAAATCGTTGGTGGGTAAATACTTCATGGTCGACACACCTACTGTTTATCTGTCTTTATTTTAACATGGATCATTGGAATTACCATCTTTCTACCTTCTTTTTTATAGAGTAGAACCCAAAAGTTCTCTAGGTATAAGTACGTAAAAAGACAGAATATCCATTTTAAAACAAAAAACGAGCCAAAAGGCTCGTTGTGTCTGGAAGATTACTGGTTAAACCACTGCAGGTCCCCATCTTCTAGTAAATATTTAGCACCAAGAATGGAAACTGACTGATCTTTCACAGCATCTTTGATGATGTTGCTATCGGTTTCCAATTGTTTCATGGCATTTGCTACGTTCAAATCTGCGACCAATTCAACCAACTCGTCATCTTCTTTGTCAGACTGACGGGCTTCTTTAACCGCTGGTTCGATGTTGTCTAAGAAGGCATCAATGTTCTGCGTGGTCTCAACAGCCTCCGGATCAAGGTCTTTGGCAACAGCTGTCGTCACTGCCCCGCAGCTTTCGTGTCCTAGAACGACGATGGTGTCTGCACCTAATTCAGCAATGGCGTATTCCACACTGCCCAGTTCTGCTTCGTCCAGGATGTTTCCAGCCACACGTACAACGAATAACTCACCCAACCCTAAATCAAAAAGGTATTCTGGAGAGACACGAGAATCTGAACAAGTGATTACGACGGCAAAAGGCTCTTGACCGTCCGCAAGTTCCTCACGGCGCTCTTTGCTTGTATCACTTTCAGAAGTTTCTTCATTCCAATAGCGCTCATGGCCATCGATGAGTTTTTGAACACTGGGAGTGACTTCAAGAGCTTCCTCAGCTTCAACCAAAGAAACAGTCCCAAGCTTGGCAACCGTTAACACCAACAACAAAACAGCACTAAAAAATTTACGCAATGAACAGCTCTCCTTTATTGTTTTCTATAGTTATTCATTATACAGAACCAAATCGAGTAGTCAAAATACTCCTTAGAGATAAGAAGAGGTTGATATAAGCATGTAAAAACTCAGGAATCTTCCTGACTTCTTTTCTTTGAGATTATTTAGCGGTTCCACACCTTTCGTTCGAAAGGATCCATGCTGATACCTGCCGCCAGCACTTGCTTGGCGTATTCTTGAGCGCCGAACAGGGAATGATCTTTGTAATTGCCACATTCTTTCGCAGTGGTGGCTTCCACGTGGGTCGCTTGGGTGATCTTCTCCAAGGACTCGTGCAAGGCTTTCGCAATGTCGCGGGACTCATGCTCGCCCCAAATAACCATATAAAAACCAGTGCGGCATCCCATGGGTGAACAATCAATGACACCGTCCAAGGCCTCACGCATGTAGAAGGCGAGGAAATGTTCAATGGAATGCAAAGCACCTGTCGGTAGCGTCTCCCCGTTGGGTTGTAAGAAGCGCAGGTCGTATTTGGACACCTTGGCGCCGCCATTTTCTTCCGTTCCAGCCAATCGCACATAGGGAGCTTTTACCGCATTATGGTCTAAATCAAAACTTTCAACTCGAATCATGGATCAACGTCTCCTTTAATAAATCTATTCAACAGATTAATTATACCATCAATGGATTTGTAGCTACAATGCTTTAAGAATATGTTAAGATACTAAGGAGAGGTGACTAATATGAAATGGAAAATTGTAG
>CALYPW010000024.1 GCA_945278685.1 uncultured Dolosicoccus sp. | reverse complement strand
CAGTGGTCTACGCCGGAGGCTTGTTCTTGCTTCTAGGTGCGGCTGGTTTTGGACCGTACCAAAGCTATATTTTGATTACCAACATGCTCTTATCTGTTGGAATCGCCTATGTTATGTATCGCCGCGGAATCTTAAAATAACGCATTCCTTCCAAAAGGAAGAACTCCCACTCAAGCAGTTAGCACTTGTGTGGGAGTTTTTTTGTTAGAAGAAAGGCAAAACTCCTCCTTTAATTTACTAAAGGAGGAGTCAATCATTTATTTTTAAAAACCTCTGGCGTATTTCCATTTCAATGTAACCAACATCGGCGCAAACGATCCATCAAGTAATCAAATAAATGCACCGTGTATTTAAGGAAAATCAATAAAGCGAAAGCTGCCAAACATCCCGCAATTAACTTCACCAAAGGAGGTGCGGATTGAAAGAAGTACAGGCGAACGGTGGCGCTGTTAAACCAGTCTGGGCGAAGAATGCTCAAAGGCAATCCCACGGCATAGTAGGCCAAGACGATAAGTGCGGCGAAAATAAAACAAAAGATAATGGCTACACCTATTAAAGTAAGTAGAGCAATGAATGAGCTGACGATTACCAAAATAATGAGCAGCACCCAATGACGGAATCCGCGCTTGGGAGTGACCAGAGATGCGAAATCTCCTTTAAGATACTCATCGGCCACCTCTTTCGGACTGCCGAGGGCTTTGGCGATCTCTTCTTCACTCATGCCTTGAGTGATATTTCTAGCGAATAAATCTTAGTAATAATTGACGATTTCTTTAACAACTGTTTCAGGAAAATCCAAGAGATAATAGCGCGAAAGGTCGATGAATTCCGTTTGTTTCACAGGTTTTCCTCCCTCGTTCGAATACATTTGTTAATTAAATTATAGCAAGCGATTGTTACAACAACAAGTCTCGACTTGTTGGGACAATAGGGTAGGAGCCTCGTAAAAAAATCTAGTGAACCTACATCACAGCCAAAATAAAAGTGACCAAGAGACTCGATCGGCTTTCTATTGATTAATAAATAAGCAAAGGACCCTTGGGGCCTTGAACCACCTGGCAGTCCACATCGAAAAGTTCGCTCATGTGCTGGCCAGTCATCACGTCATCGGGTTTTCCGTGGAAGGCGAGCTTCCCATCTTTCAAGGCACAGATAGAGTCACTGTATTGAGCAGCAATATTAATGTCGTGGAGCACAATGACGATGGTTTTGCCTAATTCGTCGACACATTCTCGCAAGTAATTCATCATCTGGCTAGCACCAGAAATATCTAAATTATTCAAAGGCTCATCCAACAAGATGTAATCGGTCTCCTGAGCCAAGACCATGGCCACGTAGGCGCGTTGGCGTTGGCCACCCGACAGCTCGTCCAGATACTTGTCCTTCAGTCCCACCAAATTTAAGAATTGGAGGTAGCGTTGAATAATCGCTTGGTCTTCCTGGTTTATATGACCATGACTGTAAGGATAGCGTCCAAAACTGACCAATTGATAAACGGTCAACCGAGTCACTAAGTGATTATCCTGTTGAAGGATGGCTATTTTCTTGGCCAGCTCTTGGTTGTTGGTAGTAGCAATATCCCAATCACCGTAAGTGACCTGACCGTGGTCTATAGGAATTAACCGTCCCATGGACTTCAAGAGGGTGGATTTACCTGCTCCGTTGGGTCCAATAATTCCCGTTAATTCCCCCTTAGGAAGGGAGATTGAAATTGGACCAATGCTCAAATCTTTTGAATAATGCTTGGTAAGTTGATCAATGTGAATCATATGTTTCGCCTCCTTACTAGAAGATACAAGAAGAAAATCCCACCAAAAAGTTCAATGATGACTGAGACTGTTCCAGCCGATTGGAAAATATGGGTCATGAAGAAATAAGCTGTCGCAATGATCAGATAGCCCAGACTCATGGCCAAGACCAAAAGATATTTCTGATCATAGGTATCCGTCAAGCGATAGACCAGAGAGGCTGTCAAAAAGCTAAAGAATTTGAAGGGGCCGACGAGGGAAGTTGAAATACTCATCAGCAAGGAGACGAGCACTAAAAGTATAAAAAGATTCCGTCGGTAGGAAACTCCTAAACTGATGGCCATAGCTCGCCCCAAAGAAAGCACATTCAATCGGCGACTGAAGCCAAACAAGACCACCAGGATAATCAACACACAGGGCAAGGCCAGCTTTAAACTATCTGCTTTGACCAAACTTAAAGAACCATAGAGGCGTGACTGTAAGACGTCGAATTCTGAAGGAGCCAACATCCGCCGCATGAAACTTGCCATGGATTGTAGCCCAGTGCCCATCATTAATCCGATCAAAAGAATGTAATCCAATCGGTGGGTGGCTTGATTGATTAACCAACCGTAGATGACCACACAAAAGATGGTCATTAATAGCAACTCCGTGAAAAAAGCAGCAGCTCCAGTAAATTTGAGAAGTGCATTTGTTCCGAAAAAATAAATCAAACTGGTATGTAAAGCCCCATGTAAAGCCTCAAACCCCAGAAGGGAAGGGGTGATGATGCGGTTTTGGGTAATGGTTTGAAAAGCCGTTGTAGCCGTCCCTTGGCACAAAGCCAAGACCAGCATGCCCAGAACTGTATGGGCGCGCCGCAGCATGACTTGTTTGTAAGAAGGCGAATCCAAATCCACCGGCACATCATAAGTTAATAAAAGAACAGTGAAGATCCCGGAAAGAAGCAAGATGCCAGCCAAGATCCACCAATACTGACGGCGAGTCTTGGCATCTTTAAAAGATAAAGTCGAAGAGAGTTTCATGATTCTTCGGACCCCTTTCCAAGTTGAAACAAGACAATTCCGAAGACGAAGGCCCCGACAGTTCCTAGAATAAAGGAAACAGGAATTTCAAAGGGCGCAATGATGGTTCGTGATAGAAGGTCTGCGCCCAACAAGACTGACATCCCCAACAAGCATCCCCAGATCAAATTGGACCGTAAATGGTCCCCACGCCACATGGAGATAAGGTTAGGAACAATCAGCCCTAAGAAAGGAATGTATCCAATCACGGCGGCGACCACACCGGTAATTAAAGCAACGAGAATTGTTGCAATTAAGCGAATGCGTGGGTAGTCCAAGCCCAAATTGGTGGTCATGGACTCTCCCAGCGCTGCGATGGTCAAACGATCTGCAAAGATGAAGACGCCAATCACTAAAATTAACAGGAGCCATAAAAGTTCATAGCGCCCTTGTTGGATTTGAGCAAAAGACCCCGCAAACCATACTTCCAGCATGTGGGTCATTTGAAAGCGGAGACCTAAATAAGTAGTCGCTGCAGACACCGTCGCTCCCAGCATCATGCCAAGGACAGGGACCATTAAGGTAGATCGTAATTGCAAATGGTCGATCAATTTCGCATAGATGACGGTTCCGATAAAAGCGCCCAGAATTGCGCCAATCATTCGAAGCACCAAACTCGGTGAAGGGATTAAAAGGTAAATCGTCATTAACCCCAAACCTGCCCAGTCAAGGGTTCCTGTGGTGGTTGGCTCAACGAAACGGTTCTGGCTCATGAGTTGAATCACATAACCGGCCACGGACATACCTGCACCCGTAAGCATCAAAGAAGCCGTTCTTGGAATTCTGGAAATAAAGAGCATGGCATAGCCTTCCTCGTGTTGTCCGATCGTATAGGCACCGGTAGTGATGGATAAGATGGTTAATAATACAACAAAAGTGGCCGCTAAAAGAAGTGGCCACCGTTTAGTTGTTTGTTTAGAGGTTGATGGTTGAGGCATGATTATTTAAAAGCCTCAGTAAGGTCCGTAAATAAATCAATGTAAGTTTGAATGGATTCATTCACGTAAGTATTGTCGGGTGCATAGACAACATGGTTGTTCTTAATAGCATCTGTTTCTTTTAGAGCAGGTGCGTTCTCAACAACATCCTTGGCAGGTTGAGAATCACTGCCAGCCACTGCAGCGTCGCGGTCTAGAACCAATAACCATTGTGGGTTGCTTTCAGCGATGGCTTCGACAGAAATCTCATCTCCTTTGTGGTCGGATGAGTTGTTGTCAATTTCTAAAGCAGGTTTCCAATCGAACACTTCAAACAGAGGTCCCCAGACTCGTCCGCTCTTTGGTGCGGAGAATCCAATTTCTCCACCGGACACGACCACACCCATGACGGATTGATCTTTGTTATAGTTCGCTTTCACAGTTTCAAGGGCTTCATCAAAGTCAGCCACTAATTCTTGAGCTTCTGCTTCTTTTAGGAAGATTTGACCAAGAATTTCAGAGCCTTTTTTTAAGCCATTGATTAAATTCTCGCCAGGAGTTTCAGCTTCTTCTGACACATCCCAGGTCAAGTCGATGACACAAGCTTCTGGTACTAAGGCTTTGATTTCATCGTATGGCTGGCGAAACGCTGGCCAATAATGACTAGATCAGGGTCAAGCGCCGCAATCAATTCGAGATCTGGTTCGCGGTGGTTACCGAGGTTTTTAACCTTTTCGTCTTTGGCGTAAGGGCTGTTGGCGTCCATGACGTCTTTAGGAACTGCCAAGACTTTGACATTCCAATCGGCCAAGGTTTCAAAGGTACGGTTATCCAACGCGACGACACGCTCAGGATTAACGGGCACCTCCACCTCACCGTGAACATCATGAATCTTAATGGTTTCTTCAGCTGAGGCTGGTGGAGCCAGCAGAGCTACTGCTGTCAACATGACGACAAAAGCGATTAGAATTTTTTTAATATTTTTGGATGACATTGAAAATCTCCTTTTCTGTTTTTTGAATGTTCAACCTCTTTGTTGATATACTTAGAGTAGCACAGCTGGTTCAAGAAATCATGAATTTACTCAAAATAGGAATCATTATAAATTAACAAAATACTTATATTCGAATCGTTCTAAAAGAGGAATGACGAGTGAAGGAGCAAGTGATGATGACGATCCAAGACGAACTCTTCCAACGCCAAGACGAGGGTTATGGTGATTTTCAAAGTCGTTTGCTTCCTGGAATCCCCCGGGAATCCATTATTGGTGTACGCATTCCAGAATTGAGAAAATTGGCTAAGACACTTCAAAAACATGCGGTAGGTCGCGACTTTCTGAAAAGTCTGCCCCATCAGTATTACGACGAGAACATGTTGCATGGACTGATGATCAATCAGCAGACGGATTTTCAAAGGTGTCTACAAAAAGTTGAAGACTTCTTGCCTTGGATTGACAATTGGGCCGTTTGTGATTCGCTCTTGCCCCAAGTCTTCACCAAGCACAAAGAAGAACTCTTACCCTCCATCAAAAAATGGGTGTTCTCGGACTATCCATACACCATCCGATTCGGCATTGGCATGTTGATGCGTCATTACTTAGAGGCAGATTTTCAAGAAGGCTTTTTACAAATACCCGCTCAGATCACCTCTGACCACTACTATGTCAACATGATGATCGCTTGGTTCTATGCGACCGCCCTGACGAAACAGTGGGAGAAAACCATCAGTTATCTCGAAGATGAACGCTTAGATCCTTGGATTCATAAGGCCACCATTCAAAAAGCCATCGATAGCCGGCAGATAAGTTCAGAATGCAAAGATTATCTCCGAAGTTTGAGAAAGGGATGAGTAAAGATATTAAATGATTTGTTAAGCCGTATAAATGAAGATGCCCACCATGGACCATAATGTGTGGAGGGGTACAAATCTGACGATCACCAAAGGAAGACGGGAAGAAGGAGACTCAGCCTTCTTTGAGTCTCTAGACAGACAATGCCCCCACAGGTTTCAACCTGTGGGTTTTGTGCTTTTCACAAGTGAAGTAGATTGCAAGCGCTTTCGCTGGACTTTTGATTTGTTTGTGATATTATCAGATTCATAAAGTTTAATTTGCGCTATTTATTAACGATTAGGAAGGTGATCGATTGTGAAAAAGGTGTTTATGAGTCCGGCAAAGTATGTTCAAGGCAAAGGTTTATTAGAGGATGCTTCACATATTCAAGCGATGGGGAAGAAGCCTTTGCTCTTATGTGACGACATTGTCTGGAACATCGTTGGCGCCAAGTTGAAAGCTACTTTGGAAGCTGCTGATTTGGAAGTCTTGCGTGTGCCTTTCAATGGGGAGGCTTCCGAAGAAGAAATTTCTCGTGTGTCAAAGATTGGTCGCCAAGAAGAAGTCGATGTAGTTCTTGCACTGGGTGGTGGAAAAGCAATTGACGCCGGTAAAGGCATCAGCGACGTGCTGGGTATTCCCATTGTAGTCATTCCAACCATCGCCTCCACGGATGCACCAACGTCCGCCTTGTCCGTCATTTATTCACCGGAAGGGTCTTTTGAGAAGTATCTCTTCTATCAAAAGAACCCCGACCTAGTCTTGGTGGATACGCGAGTCATTGCCCAAGCGCCGTCTCATTTATTAGCCTCAGGAATTGGGGATGCCCTGGCAACCTGGGTAGAACTGCGCGCAGTAACTGAAGCGTATGGAACCACCATGGCTGGTGGCGTGCCTTCATTGGCAGCTTTAGCAATTGCTAAGAAATGTGAAGAGACTCTCTTCGAATATGGTTTGCAGGCCATGGCCGCCAATGAGGTAAAGGTCGTAACTCCAGCCTTCGACGCCGTGGTTGAAGCCAATACTCTCTTGAGTGGTTTGGGCTTTGAGAGTGGTGGATTAGCAGCGGCCCATGCCATTCACAATGGCTTCACCGCTCTAGAAGGTCCCGTTCATGAGAAGTCCCACGGTGAAAAGGTTGCCTACGGAACCTTGACTCAGCTCTTCTTAGAGAACCGCCCCAAGGAAGAAATCGATCGCTATATTGCCTTCTATCAGGCTTTGAATTTGCCAACCACATTGGCCGAATTAAACCTTGAAGATGCCGATGAGGAGACCCTGCTTAAGATTGGTCGCCAAGCCACCATCGAAGGAGAAACCATCCACCAAATGGCCTTCGAAGTGACGGCTCAAGACATTGCAGATGCCCTGCGTGCCGCAGATGCTTACGTACGTTCTCTGGAAGAATAAGATCTGTAAAATCAATCAACCCCCGCAATCTTACCAACCAAAAAGCCCTTGACTGCGCGTCAAGGGCTTTTGATCTGTCAATTTATCCTGTGAAGAAAATAAAGAGTCCTGACATAATTACCATGGAGAAGAGGATGGTCAAGGAGTTGATCGCTGCTGACAATTCGAAATCTTCCTTTAGTAGGCGAGTGAAGCTTGGCGCTAATCCAGCAACGGGCGCGAAACTTAAAATCACTAGGGCTTGGCGAATTTCCAAGTCGAAGGGCAGGACAAAGTAAATGAAGCAAGCGATGGCTGTCGCAATGGTATAACGACCAAACAAGGTTCGAACCAACAAGGAGATACTACCTTTGGGTAAGACGATGTTCAAGGCGATACCAATCATGAACATGGACAGGAAGGTGTTCGCTCCGCCGGCCACCCCAGCAGCATCAATGACTAGCCGTGGCAGGCGCAAGTTGAAATATCCCAGAAACATCATTAAGAGGTAGGCGGCCCCGGTTGGGCTCAAGAGAGACCGAAGAAGTTTTGGAATTTCAATATTAGACTCATCACCACGGTAGGTCCGTGCGACCGCATAGTTGCCGCCCATGACCATTAAAGTACTTCCAGCATCAAAGAGACTGACAGCCAAGATGGGTAACCCGTCCAAGAAGTAAGAAATGAAAGGCAGGGCGAAATTACCAATGTTGTACCCGTTCAAGTTGATGGCCATGAAGCTTCTCTCAGTGCGGTTACGCCCCCACAAATAAGCGACACCTAGGTAGATCCAGTTACAGGCAAATCCTAGCACACAAATCCAGAGAAAATTCAGTTGGAAGGTTGTTCCATCCAATTTAACCATCACCGCACACGGCAAGGTAAAACGCATGACCATCTTGGAAATTGTGTCGAAATCTTCCTCAGGATCAAAGATGCCCATGCGGGTAAGAACGTGTCCGGCCACAATGACCAAGATTAGAATGGATGCGGTATATAAAGTTTCAAACATTGTTTCTCCTTTCATGATTTTTATTGACTTGATCACCATAACATAAATGAAAGTAGGAGAAAGTGGAATTCCAAGTTAATTCTTCTTGCTTTGTCAGAGGTCATTTGATAGTATGATAAGAGTGTAAAATAATGCAGCACAAAGAAAGAAAGCGCGTCAACAGTCTCGAACCACCGTGAAGGGTAAGCGAGTAACTAGCGGCTGCTAAATTGCGAAAGCTAAGACAGACTGCACGCATTCGGTTCTTTGATAGTTATTTTACTCAAAATAAATTTTTGAGGAGAATTGATACAAATGTCAAGATATACAGGTCCAGCATGGAAATTATCCCGTCGCTTAGGTATTTCATTATTAGAAAACGGTAAGGAGTTACAACGTCGTCCATACGGTCCAGGACAACATGGAAACCAGCGCAAGCAAGTTTCTGAATATGGACGTCAGTTAATGGAGAAGCAAAAGCTACGCTTCATGTATGGGTTGAACGAACGTCAGTTCCGTACTCTATTCACCAAAGCTGGAGCAATGCGCGAAGGACAACACGGTGAGAATTTCATGATGTTATTAGAGCAACGCCTTGATAACATGGTTTACCGTTTAGGATTCGCAACTACTCGTCGTCAAGCCCGTCAGTTAGTGTCTCACGGACACATCACTGTCAATGGTCGACGTGTTGACATCCCATCTTTCCACGTGGAAGTAGGGTCCGTCATTGGTTTACGTGAAAACTCATGCAACGTTGAAATCATCAAGAACGCTTTAGAAGACCAAGTCAGCCGTCTAGGATTCTTATCATACGATGAGAACAAGATGGAAGGAACAGTCACACGTTCACCAGAGCGTGAAGAACTAAATGCCGAAATTGATGAAACACTCGTTGTTGAGTACTACAACCAACTATAATCATTATATTTGCGACAGGTCGGATGTATCATCCGACCTGTTCTTTCTTTAAATGGTGTACTCAAGTAGAGATAACTCTTTAAATTAAAGATTTGTCATGGTATACTACTGAGTGATTATTTATACATTTAACTGAACACCTATCCACAAATATAATGATATAGAGGCGATAAGATTGAAATTTACCGACATTTTATTTTTAATTATCATTCTCTTGCTAATTGCTTACGGAATTCTCTTCTATTTACGCAGTCAACGCAGGAAAGACATCGACGCCTTGAATGAGCGCAAAGATGAAATGATGGCAGTACCCATTGCTGACCAATTATTTACTTTAGAAAACATGAACTTATCGGGCCAAGCCAAACGCAAGTACGAAATCTTGGAAGCGTCTTGGCAAACAATCACGATCTTCCAATTCACGGAATTAGAAACATTGTTTGTGGCGGCTTCTCAATATTTGGATCTTAACAATGTCGTGAGAGCAGGGAACACCCTCAAGGAAATCACCTCTCTCGTGGATAAGACGGAAGAAGAAATTCACGAACTGAACGAAGAGCTGAGTCAATTACTCGACATTGAGAAAGATAACAGCGTCCGTCACGATGAACTTTTAGCTTCATACAACAAAGCCCGTCAAACGGTCATGAATCATAGCTTTGATTATGGACCGGCCATTGAAACCTTGGAAAAGAATCTTCACCACTTGGAGTTGGACTTTACAAAGTACAACGAAGAGTTGACAGAAGGAGACTTCTTACAAGCCTCAGAAACTTTGGAAGCCATCGCTTCGGATTTGAGTAGCTTGGAGATAATTCTTGAGAAGATCCCAACCATGTACCGCGAAGTGAAGGACATCCATGAAGATTCCTTGGATGATTTAAGATCCGGTTACCAGCGCATGCTGGACAGTGGCTTCCATTTCAAACAAGACAACCTCTTGGATCAAATCGACCGAATTCAAGAAGATTTGAACATTGCCAAGTCCCAGATTAAGAATGCGGACCTGGTGGAAGCTCAAACACTGATGGACAAGTCTGAACGTGAGATTAACTCATTGTACGACCTGATGGAAGCAGAAATTGAAGCCCAAGCCTTTGTGAATCAGCAGTTGCCTTTGTTATTCACAGAGATTGACCAAATTTCTGAAAACAATCGCTTGGCATCCATCGAAGTGGACCGCATTGCTCAATCTTACGTCATTGATAAGAAGAGCAGTGAAGCCATCGATCGATTCGCGCAAGCCATCAGCCGTAGCCGTCAGACAGCTCATGATCTTAAAGAAAAGATCCAGTCTGAAGAAACGGTTTATACCGATGATAGACGTCAGATCAAAAAGATCCAATCGGGTTTACAAAGCATTAGCGAGAACCACAAGGAATTAATCGAGCGCTTGGCCAAATTTACAAAACGTGAAGAACAAGCCAAAAAAGAATTGGACAAATTCGAATTGGAACTGCGCGATCTCAAGCGCGAAATCGACCGCCGTCACCTACCTGGTTTGTCTGAATCCTATTTTGACCGTTTTTATAAAGTGACCGGTCAAATTGAAGGGCTATCCCAAGAACTTAACCGCGTCCGCGTTGATATGAATACCATTGATGCCAAAGTGGAAGAGTTGCGAGGCTCCTTGAAGGAATTAGCGGAAGCCACGGAGACGATTGTCGACAGTGCGACCCTGACCGAATACATGATCCAACACGCGAATCGCTTCCGTGTGGACCATCCAGAAATCGAACAAGCGATTAATGAAGCACAGACCTTGTTCAATGTTGAATATCGTTACGAAGCGGCCCTTCAAGTCATTGAAAAGGCGCTCTTCCAGATTGAACAAGAGGCACCTTCTCAGGTACGCCGCATGTATTTCCAAGAAAAAGAAAATCGCGCCTTCTAAAGGCCTATGATACCTCTCGCAAGAGAGGTTTTATTTTTTGTTTGCTTTAAGCATTTGCTAGAATATGATTAAAAGAGTTAGCGTCCAGAAAGGAGTTAGCAATGAACATGCGACGATTATTATTAATAGTGGCCAGTGCATGGTTGCTGATGATTCAACCTATGACAGCCTTGGCCCAACAACCTTACCGACATCCTCTAAATGTGGGTCTGACCAAGGTTCTAGGAGATCTGAACCCTCATTATTCAAGAGAATTGATTGTGTCTCACGGAATCGGTGAGAATCTATATCGGGAGGGTAACGAGGCCGTCCCTGTTTCACGGTTTATCAAAGAGGCCCATCAACAAGATGACCACCAGTGGGAGTTAATTCTCCAAGAGGGGGTCAAATTTTCCAATGGAGAGGTGGTCACTGCCCAGGATTTAGAAGCGTGTCTCTCGGCTCAGGCTCCAACAACTGCCTTTTCTTTTCAAGCGCTCGACTCCAAACGTTTAGAAGTGACCACTCCGGAACCAGTGGCGAATATTGCCGATGTGTTAGCGGTCCCTCATCTTTTAGTATACAAGCAAAAGGACGATGCCTTTATCTATACAGGACCTTTTCAGGTCACTGATTATCAACCACGAAATTCGGTCTTCTTAGCTCCCAACACTTACTACCCTCAAGCAGAAAAGCGTCAAGACGTTCATCTATATGCCATTCAAGACGATTTGGTCTTGCGCCGCGAATTTGAGTCCTTTGACTTGGACATGATCTTTCCAGTGTCGGTGACCCTGAAAGACCAATTGGATCAGGAAGTATCCGTGACGCGTCCTTTAGAGACTCATCGCCAGTATTTCCTTTTAGTGAATCAATCGTCTGAAATCATGGGACAAGCCGACTTACGACATGCCTTGAATCTGGCGCTGGACCGGGAAGAATTCCGGCAGGCCTTAAGAGGTGGACATCTGCCGACGGGTCTTTTCCCGACCGGCAGTGACTATGCTGGAAAGGAAGAATTCGTCTCAGATCCTTACGAAGCTTCCAAAATTTTAGATCGAGTGGGATGGACCCTTAATCGCCAGGGTTATCGGCAGAAAGATGGTCAAGTACTTACTTTGTCTGTGACTCATTCCGATAATAACCGGGAGCTAGAAATGCTGGGACAAGTCTTAATGTCTCAGTTGACGAAGTTAGGGATCGCTGTCGATTACCAATTCATTGGCCAATCCCAAGTAGACCCTGAGGATACTTCGGCGGATTTGGTTCTGGAGAGTATACACACCTTGCCACTGGGGCAGCCAGAATATTTCTTGAATAAATATTTTGCTAAAACGGGTGTCTTGTCATCTTATGGCTATGCCAATGATCAAATCGATAATCAATTGAAGGCTTTGAGAATGGAAGGAGATTCCCAGAAACGCCAGCAAATCATTCAAGACATCCAAATCAAAGTGATGGGCGATTTGCCACTCTTGCCTCTATTGGAAAGCCAGTGGCACATCGCCACTTCCGAGCGTTTGGGGAATTATGATCCCTTGCCCGGGGACGGAGTAATCATTGATGAACGCTTTGGCTTGCGCAAAGATTGAAAGGAGAAAGATCGATGACCCTTCATAAACAACGCACGGATCTTATTTTGTATGTGCTCAAATGGTTCATATTGTTTGTCATGATGACCGTAGTTGCTTTCTCCTTGGTGCAGATCATGCCCTTTTCTGGGGATATGCATCCTTTTGCAGACTCACCGCTTTGGGTGCAGTATTTGGATTGGTTGTCCCGATTCTTTACGGGGCAGTGGGGTGTGTCCAAATTAAACCAATTGCCTGTCTTTGTCGAGCTCATGAAACGCTTGCCTTATTCATTGGCGGTTGCCATGGGTGGTGTCTTTGTGTCTGGTTTTGGGGCTTTTTGGTTAGGCTACAAGGCGTCTTTGGGTCAGAAGAATCTTTGGTACAAACTTTCCCAAGGTCTTTCCATTGCTTTAGATACGGTCCCTTTCTTTATTTTGGCTACCATTTTGATGTATGTCATCGCGGTTCGCTTTACGGTCTTACGATTGGTGGTCGGAAGTCCTATTCCAGCCGTTCTATTGGGGATTTGTTTGGTAGCTATTTATCAAATCGGGATGTTAAGCGGAAGTGTTTATGACTCTTTTAAGAAAATTCAGAACAAAACGTTTATTAAAGCCTATACTTTGCGTGGTTTTTTCTTAGAGGACGTTTTATTGAAGTACGGTACCCGACCGACCCTGGTGCGTTTATTTTCTGAAATGTCTCGGCAATTTAGCTGGGTCATTGGAGGAGCGGCCATTGTGGAGTTGGTCTTTGGCATCCCGGGGATCAACAGTTTCCTTGTGGAAAGCTTGCGGGAGCATGATTACTTAGTGGCGCAACCTTATTTGATGTTGGTCACCTTGTGGTTATTAGTTGTAAATGCCGTATTTTTCCTGATGATTCAAGGATTGGAAAGGAGCCTGCGCCGTGAGTCTTAATCGACGCCATTTATTTATTGGCTTGGTTCTCTTGTTGCTCTTGGTCTATCTGACGCCTGCAGTGAATCCTTTGATTGTGGATCTGGACAATCCTCTGGCGCCGATGACTTGGCAACATCCCTTGGGTACGGATCCCATGGGGCGAGACATGCTGGGATTATTACAGATCGGTTTGAAGCGAGCAGGGATTGCGGTTCTTGCGGGTGCCTTCTCGTCGGTTGTTCTGGGACTTATTCTTGGAGTAACTGCAGGTCTGGTAGGTGGCTGGATCAAACGTTTAATTTTACTATTGGCGGAAATTTTAGAAGTGCTTCCTACTTATGTCATCGCACTTATTATCACTGCAATGACTGGTCTGGACCCCGTCATTGCGGGGGTGGTCTTAGGAGTTTTAAGCATGGGCAGTTACATCGAGGAAGTCACGCGTTTGACGCAGAAGTACAAAGAGGAGTCTTTTATTATTGAATTGCAGAAGATCGGTGTGGATTCGCGGACCATACTTTTCAAGCATTTGTTGCCCATTGTCTTGACGTTTGTATCCACCGGCCTGGGTTCTCGTATGGCGGGGTTCGTCCAGGACTATACTGGTCTGGCCTTCATTGGTTTGGGAACAGATATCGCATTGAAGGATTGGGGCAAGATGCTGTCCCATTATCAATTG
>CALYPW010000023.1 GCA_945278685.1 uncultured Dolosicoccus sp. | reverse complement strand
CGCATCAATGAAGCATTGAACCAAGACCTCTCTGCCTTCCTCAAAGAAATTTAAAACAAAAATCCCCACAAGATGCTCTCGTGGGGATTTTCGTTTGGAAGGAACACCTCCAATCATGGGTATGGCCATTGGCTATTTCATAGATCCAACAAAGTGACAGGCTGACCCTGCATGATTTTTTAACTTTACCGAAATTTCGACAACAAAAAACCTCGCACCCTCAAGGATGCGAGGTTAAACTCATTAATCATTTAACAATGAAGATGTTTCATAGGATGACAGGTATTTGCTGCGGTGTGGCAGAATCCAGCTTGGTTTTTGATGGGCAATTAAAAACAAGATGCCCGAGACAACGACCGTGGATAAGAGCCAGGAGCCCCAGAAGGGCAAGCTTTTCATACTAATGGCTAAGTGATCCATGTACAAGACAAAAGGCGCCAAGACGAACTTAATAACCAGGAACATGAAAGTACTGAACAAAGTTCCTGTCACAATGTTCAAGCGAACCGCAGAATAGCGACGATTGTTCAATGTTCGATGGGTATTGCGGGCAAATAATCCAGCAATGGCTCCCATGGTTAAGGGCAATACCCAATAAATCACTAAAAGTTTGAGATCTAAATGACCATTTTTTAGATAGCCTGCCATGCTACCCGCTAGGATGGCACTGATAGCAGCTGTCGCAGATCCGTGACGCAAAGCCACCCAAACGATTGGTAATAGTTCCCAAATCAACTGGTAGTCTTTGAAAGCTTCCACGGGGATTGCAGAACCCTGGTAAGCCTGAGCAGCAGTTAAGACTACTGCGATCAATAGGTCGCGCAGTAAACGTCGTGATCGTGCATTCACTCTTTAATCACCTTTTTTCTTCTTATTTGGATTGTAGTTGGATGCCTCCATAATAATTGGAGAAATCATTGGACGACGCTTGGTTTCTTTGAAAAGGTACTTGCCGATTTTCTCGCGCAATTCGCTCTTCAAATCGTTCCAATCAAAATTCTTCTTGGCCAAATGTTTCTCAAGAATGTCCAGGGTCATGTCTGAACAAGCTTCTAAGAGATCCCCACTGTGTTTCATATAGACGAAACCACGGGAACTGATTTGAGGGCCCACCAAGACTTTCTTGAGGCGTCTTGAAATCGTCGCGACCACTACAAAAATCCCATCTTCGGACAAAATGCGTCGGTCTCGTAACACAACGTTACCAATATCACCGACACCGATGCCGTGAACCATAACTTCTTCTGCAGGGACTTCCCCGGTACGGGTCAAACGTCCTTTGTGGTAAGACAGGACGTCTCCCAAAGCCGGCAGATGAATGTGACGCTCATCATATCCCAGTTCTTTGGCAAGCTCCGCATGGGCATTCAACTGGCGGAAGTGACCGTGAACCGGAATCACATGCTCTGGTTTCATAAAGCTCATCATCAGCTTTAATTCACCGGGAGTTGCGTGTCCGGCGGATTTATGGTTATCGGAAATCGTGGCCCAGCTGGCACCCGTACGATACACCATGTCTTTGGTCTTCGCCATCAGTGTTTCAATGGCGACCGACGGAGACGTAGCAATGTAGACTAAGTCCGATGCTTTCATTTCGATTTGATCATGGCGTCCTAGAGCCATGGCCTGTAAGGCACGAATGGGTTCTCCGACTTCTCCTGTACTAATCACGACAATTTGATTATCCGAATAGTTTTTGATCTTGTCCATATTGCCAATGGTTTTAACACTTGGCAAGGTTAATTTATTTAATTTGCTGGCAACGTCTACTATTTCAGTTAAATCTTTTCCGGAGAAGAAAACAGTTCGTTCAGTCGCATAGGCTACATTTAAAATCTGTTGCAAGCGACCAATGTTGCTTCCAATCATGGAGACGATGATTCGCCCATTGGCATTGTAGAAAGTATCTGTAATGTCTTGCGTAATGAGTGTTTGGCTCACGTTTTCGTCTAAGCTCGCCGCTCCCAAGGAGTCTGTGAGCAGGGCAATGACACCCTTATCGCCAATTTGTGTTAAACGTGAGAAATTAGTGGCATAATCTTCATCCACTGTCGGATCGAAACGGAAATCCCCCGTATATACAATGGATCCTGCCGGAGTTTCAACCACGATTCCAATGGAATCTGGAATGGAGTGGGTGGTCTTGAAAAAGGACACCGTGGCATCATCGAATTCAATCTCTTTATCTTCATCGATGGTGTAGAAATTTTTGATTTGGTCCTTTAAGCCTTGGTCTCTGGCAGAAATCTTGGCCAATTCAATGGTCAATTCTGTACCAAAAACTGGCGCGTTTACTTTTTCTAGCAAATAAGGCAATGCCCCTACCGCATCCGCATGTCCGTGGGACAGGAAGATTCCAACGATTCGGTCACGGTTCTCCTCTAAATAAGTAAAATCTGGAATGATGACATCAATTCCTAACATTTCTGTTTCAGGATAAGACAAGCCACAGTCCAAAACAAATATCGAATGATTGACTTCGACAACATATAAACTTTTCCCGACTTCGCGAACACCGCCAAGGGGGATAATTCGAATATTACTCATAGTTCACCTCTAAATTTTTATTTTTATAAACTTGATAAATCTTTCTCTACTATACCATAAAATCTCTCCGTGCGAAAATTTGCCCATACAAAAAACCGAAAGTCCTCAACACTTTCGGTTTCATGCTCGATTTAAAAACGCTCGAGTTTCGTTCCCGTTAAAAGAAATGGTGGCACCTGGTTGTAGTAGAGATCTTCCATTTGGTAAATCTTTTGATTAATTTCCATGTCACAGGTCACATCCACGAATCCTGTAGCCACTAACACATCTAGGTCCCAAACAGGACGAGTTTCTCGACTAATGGTGAGCTGCTTTTTAATCGCATCGTTGCGTGAAAGGAAGGACTCATCGATCGCGTGCACATCCTCCTGGCCACTTCTTTCCAAAGCTACATGGTCCACCCGTCCATAGTCCGCATCCACATTAATCAAACGTCCGCGTTGTTTAAGGACGCGGAACCATTCTTGATAGGCCCGCTCTGGATCTGGCAAGGTCCAAGTCAAATTCCTGGTAACGACGATATCAAATGAATCATCCTCGAAAATCAAATTCTCTGCATCCATGGTTTGAAAGTGAGTGTTGGTATAATGTTGACCCACATTGTCATTCGCCTGGTCGATCATTTCTTGGGTCAGGTCAATCCCTGTCACCCGGTGACCCAAATCCGCCAATAAATGGCTGAAGAATCCAGGTCCGCAACCAACGTCTAAAACATTGAGGTTCTGACCGTTTTTTAAATGCTTTTGCAATTCTTCAGACCAACGCGTCCCTAAGTCACTGTCCAATTCTTCTTGCTTAGCTTTGGCAAAAGATTCGCTGCGCGCCGCCCAATAATCGGTAATGAAATGTTTGATGGACATAATTTCCTCCTCTTTCTAGCCTTTCACCGTCATCAGCGACGTTTCTTTGGCTAATAAAAATGACCGCGACAAAGAATAAATAATAAAAGATAACCACAATCCGTGGTTCCCCAGGTGCGGGATAAATATCCAGAGACATAAAGCAAAGACAAAGGTCGATTGAATCATGGAATTGCGAATGACCCGCGTTTTCATGAGGCCCGTGAACACCCCATAATAGGCGCTACTAAAAGCGATGACCCAGGGATATAAAAATAACCAGTATTTGTAGATCATGCAAAGTTCATACACATGGTCAATGGACGTAAACAAAGAAAGGATTTTCGGAAAAAAGATCACCAAAATAATCGTTTGAAGGACCATCAAGACCAAAGCAAATTCATTGGTCAAACGGATGGTTATTTTTAAGAAACTGTCACTGTGCTGTCCCAAGGCCTTGCCCGAAAAGACACTAGCAGCATTGCCCAAACCATCAAAGAAATAGACTAGCACATATTGAAGTTGCCAAAGGACCGAATTGGCCGCTAAGTACTCCGAACCGGAGTTGCTACTGAAGCGCATGAACAAATTTGTCATCGTCAACAGACACACAGTGCGAATGACTAGGTCCATGTTGGCTGTTAAATAATCTTTCAAGGCATCTTTTTGAATGTTCCAGGAACTTGCCAAGAGCTCCCTTACCGGCAAATGTCGAAAAACTAATAAACATCCCACCACAAAGGACAAAACATGAGCAACAACCGTAGAAATGGCCACGCCAAACACATTCAATTGTAAGTGGATGACACAATAAATGCTCAAAACAATGTTTAAGACATTGGCGCCAATTTGAAGCAACATGGTTGAACGAGCATCTTGTTGCCCCATGAGCCAACCGAGCAAGACATAATTTAATAAAACCAAAGGTGCTGTCCAAATCAGGGTTTCATAATAAATGCTCGCTTGTTGAGCCACGGGCGCGCTAACATTCATTATTCGCATTGAAAGTTCAAAAATCCAATGACGGCAGAGGATGAACAGACATCCCGTCACTAAAGCGATGATCGCCGGATGAATCAAGGATTGACTGCGTTGATCCCGATCCCCAGAACCACTGGCTTGAGCCGAATGGGCCGAAGTAGAAATTCGCAAAAACCCAAACAACCAATACATGGTATTAAAGATGACCGTTCCAATGGCCACACCTCCCAAATAGACGTCGTCTTGAAGGTGGCCGACCACGGAAGTATCCACTGCCCCTAAGAGTGGCTGGGTCACTGTGGATAAAATAAAAGGAACCGCTAGTTTCAAATAACATTTACGTGTTAAAGTCATAAAATCCTCTTCCTAATCTTGCTACCAAAATTTTATCATTAAGCCTGCATTGGAAATGCACTTTTTAAAAAACAAGAAAAAACCAGCAGGTAGCAACCTGCTGGTTAAAATAAAGATGATTTAACGTGGAATCAAGGCTTTGCGGGACAAGTTCAAACGTCCCATACGATCAATTTCAATGACTTTAACTTTGACCTTGTCACCCACATTGAGAATGTCTTCGACTTTGTCGATGCGGAAGTGCTCGATTTCAGAAATATGTAGCAGGCCTTCCTTGCCAGGTAGGATTTCTACGAAGGCTCCAAAGTTCTCCACGCGCTTGGCCGTTCCTTCGTACTCTTCACCCTCTTTAACTTCGTGGGTCAAGAGTTCGATGGTTTCACGGGCCTTGTCAATCATGGCTTGATCGGAAGACACAATGCTGATGCGGCCGTCGTCTTCAATATCAATTTGAACACCGGTTTCGTCGATGATCTGGTTAATGGTTTCTCCACCACGGCCAATGATCACACGAATCTTATCAGGATCAATTTGGATCATCTCGATCTTCGGCGCATAAGGGCTTAGCTCCTTGCGAGGCTCAGCGATCACATGGGTCATGTCTTCAATAATGTGCAAGCGGGCATGCTTGGCTTGTTCCATGGCTTCTTCCAAGATGTCATCCGTAATTCCTGAGATCTTGATGTCCATTTGTAGAGCGGTGATTCCTTTAGCGGTTCCTGCCACTTTAAAGTCCATGTCTCCCAAAGCGTCTTCTAAGCCTTGAATGTCTGTGAGGACCGTGTAGTCCTCCCCTTCCATGACCAATCCCATAGCGATTCCTGCCACTGGCGCTTTGATCGGTACTCCCGCATCCATCAAGGCCAAGGTCCCAGAACAAATACTTGCTTGTGAAGATGAACCGTTGGATTCTAACACTTCAGAGACCAGGCGAATCACATAGGGAAACTCTTCATGACTTGGAAGCACTTGTTCCAAAGCACGCTCCCCTAAAGCACCGTGACCGATTTCACGACGACCAGGTCCCATGACACGGCCGGTTTCTCCCACAGAGAAACTTGGGAAGTTGTAGTGATGGATGAAATATTTGCTTTCTTTTGTCCCTAGCCCATCAATGACTTGGTAATCAATCAAAGCACCCAGTGTGGCAACGGTCAATGTTTGGGTTTGACCACGGGTAAAGAGACCGGATCCGTGAGTGCGTGGCAAGAGACCGACGCGACTTTCTAAAGGACGAATCTCATCGGGAACACGTCCATCTGGACGTGTATCTTCTTGAGTGATCAAACGACGAACTTCCTGTTCATTCATCTCATTCAAAGCAGATTTGACGTCTGAAAGAATGGTTTCCAGTTCTTCGGAGTCTTGATACTTCTCTTCGAAATAAGCAAGGGCTTCTTCATGAACAGCTTCCATCGCTTCTTCGCGGGCAAGTTTTTCTCCGGTTTGGATGGCCCGGCTTAATTTCTCTTGGAAATTCTGAGCAACTTCTTCTTGAATCTGCTCATCGATTTCAGCCAATTCCAATTCAAACTTTTCTTTTCCGACGGCTTCAACGATGGTTTCTTGGAATTCGACCAATTCCTTGATGGTCTCATGGCCAAACTTCAACGCTTTTAACATGTCTTCTTCAGACGCTTCAGCTGCAGCACTTTCAACCATATTGATGGCGTGCTTGGTACCCGCGACGGTTAATTCAATGTCAGAAGCTTCCGACTGTTCAACGGTTGGGTTGATGACAAACTCACCATCCACACGTCCCACATTGACCCCCGCAATGGGACCATTGAAAGGAATGTCAGAAATCGCTAAAGCGATAGACGAGCCGATCATGGCTGCAACCTCTGGGCTATTGTCTTGATCCACGGACAAGACCGTGCTGAGAATTTGGATTTCGTTTCGAACGTTCTCTGGGAACATTGGACGAAGGGGACGATCGATTAAA
The DNA here is from genome assembly GCA_945278685.1 of uncultured Dolosicoccus sp. GTDB lineage: Bacteria > Bacillota > Bacilli > Lactobacillales > Aerococcaceae > Dolosicoccus. Next base: position 7,473 of record CALYPW010000023.1, on the reverse strand, counting down.
CGACTGGTCAGTGTCGCGTTCTCGCTTGGGCGGCCTTCACGTTTGATGAAGCCTCCTGGTAATTTCCCAACCGCATACATCTTCTCGACATAATGAACCGTTAGTGGGAAGAAATTCATGCGTGAAGCATCCTTGGAAGCAGTGGCTGTGGCTAATACCACGGTATCGCCGTAATGAACCATGACGGCTCCATTGGCTTGACGGGCGTATTCGCCAGTTTCGATCACGAGTGGGCGACCGGCGAGAGTTGTTTCGAATTTTTGTCTATCTGTTAACAACATTGATTCCTCCTAAGTATTTTTAAAGGTGGAGCGCTACTATTCAAATATCAACAAGATTTGCTCATATTTGGATAGTAACTGACTCCTCTTCTATATAAAAAAGAAAGGATGGCAGTGTCGCCATCCTTCCCCAATAGTCAAAATTAACGACGTAATCCTAATCGTTGGATTAACTCACGGTAACTTGTTACGTCTTTGTTACGTAAGTACTTTAATAAGTTACGACGGTGTCCAACTTTTTGCATGAGACCACGGTATGAGTGGTAATCCTTTTTGTGTGTTTGGATATGTTCGTTTAAGTTATTGATTTCTGCTGTTAATAAAGCGATTTGAACCTCTGTAGATCCTGTGTCGCCTTCTTTTGTTGCGAATTCTTGAATAACTTTCGCTTTTTGTTCTGCTGTTAAAGCCATTTTTTCACCTTCCTTATTGATTGCTTCCAAATGCTGAGTATCACAACGGTGAGTCGTACAACCAAGCATTGGTCGGTAATCTCAATCGATTACTCATCTATATTACCTTTAAATAGAGCTCAGTGCAAGGTTTAAAGGTTATTTCGCACATTTAACCTTTTAAATTCATCCAGGCACTTAATTCCATGATCACATCGCGCAAGTCGGCAGCTACTTCGAATTGCATGTCCTTGGCAGCTTGATGCATTTCCAGGGTTAAGCGGTCAATTTCCTCTTCACGCTGACGCTTGGAAAGATTCTTAAATTGAGTTTTGAGGTCTTGGGTCTCTTCTTCGCTATCCACATCGTGGGTAATGCGGATGAGGTCGTGAATTTCTTTTTTGATGGTTTGGGGCACGATGCCATGGGCTTCGTTATAAGCCTGTTGAATTTCCCGGCGACGGGCAGTCTCATCAATAGCAGATCGCATGGAACCAGTAATGGTATCCGCATACATGATGACTTTCCCTTCCGCGTTACGAGCCGCCCGTCCGATGGTTTGAACCAGGGAGCGCTCACTTCTTAGGAAGCCCTCCTTGTCCGCATCTAAGATGGCAACTAAGGACACTTCTGGCACATCAATTCCCTCTCGCAACAGATTAATTCCGACCAAAACATCAAAGACGCCTAGACGCAGATCTCGAATGATCTCCGTTCGTTCCAAGGTCACAATGTCACTGTGGAGGTACTTAACCTTGACACCGACTTCCAGAAGATAATCGGATAAATCCTCAGACATCTTCTTCGTCAAGGTGGTAATAAAGACTCGCTCGTTGCGTTCAACACGGGCATTGATTTCAGCAATCAAGTCATCGATTTGACCCTCAATGGGTCGAACTTCAACCATCGGATCCAGAAGTCCGGTAGGACGAATGATTTGTTCAACCACATGGGAGTCATCGACTCGCTCCAACTCATAAGGACCTGGAGTTGCTGAGACGTATACGATTTGGTTGACCTTACTTTCGAACTCCTCCAAGCGGAGCGGACGGTTATCCACTGCGCTGGGCAGGCGGAATCCATACTCTACCAAGCGTTCCTTGCGTGCCCGGTCCCCATTATACATGCCGCGGATTTGAGGCATGGTCATGTGGGACTCATCCACCACAATGAGGAAATCTTCTGGAAAGAAGTCCAGCAGTGTGTATGGCGCTTCACCTGGTTGGCGACCATCCATGTGGCGGGAGTAGTTCTCGATGCCGCTACAATAGCCCATCTCTAAAAGCATTTCGATGTCATAATTGGTCCGTTGCTCAAGACGTTGTGCTTCTAAAAGTTTGTGCTCTTTCTCGAAAACTTTCAGCTGCTCTTCCAATTCTTGGCGAATGGATGCTATTGCTCGCAAGGTCTGTTCGTCGTTGACCACGAAGTGAGTGGCTGGATAGATGGGGTAATGATCGACATCGGCTTTGATTTCTCCGGTCAATACATCCACTTCCCGAATTCGGTCAATCTCATCGCCGAAGAATTCGACTCGGATGACTTCACTGTCTCGAGACGCCATAAAGATTTCCACCACGTCGCCGCGGACACGGAAGGTCCCCCGTTGGAAATCGATGTCATTGCGGACAAATTGCATATCTACTAATTGTGCCAACATGTCGTTGCGTGCTATTTCTTGGCCTTTGCGAATGGATAGTACATGTTCTCGGTAGTTCTCAGGATTGACCAGTCCATAAATACAAGACACGGAAGCGACAACGATCACATCGTTGCGCTCCAACAAGGCAGAGGATGCCGAGTGGCGCAATTTGTCAATCTCATCGTTGACGCTGGATTCCTTCTCAATGTAGGTATCGGACGCAGGCACATAGGCTTCCGGTTGGTAATAATCGTAATAAGAGACAAAGTATTCTACCGCATTGTTCGGAAAAAACTGCAAGAGTTCACTGTACAGTTGCCCTGCCAAGGTCTTGTTATGGGCCAAGACCAAGGTAGGTTTATTCACTTCTTGAATCACATTGGCCATGGTATAGGTTTTACCCGTTCCCGTGGCCCCCAAAAGCACCTGTTCTTTGACATGGTCTTGAATGCCATGCACCAGGCCCTCAATGGCTTCCGGTTGATCTCCACTGGGCTCAAAAGGCGCGACTAAATTAAAACGAGATTCTTTGGTTAACGTTGCCAAAGGCTTCACCCTTCCTTCTAATACCTGCTTGAACACTTGAATTGTATAACATTGACCTTCTCTCACCAAACAATCCGCTTGCCAGTTACAGGGAATGAATTTTGGTCAACAATAAATCGAAGTGAGCTTCCTGAAAACCAATGCCCTGCTTCATCTTAAAGTCTGTCTCAATCAATTCGTCATAAAAACCCACCAGACGCTCCAAAGACACTTCCCTGCCCGATTGCAGAGCCAATTTGACTCGGTAGGGATGAACTTTCAAATGACTGGCAATGTCTTGTTCCAAGAGTCCACTTTGATGAAGAATCTTGGACTGGAACATGATTCGAAATTGAGAAACGATCAGGGCGTGGAGCTGAATAGGCGTATGGTCCAAAAGCAAGAGGTCTTGATAAATTTGGGTGGCTTTAGAAATCTGACCAGCCGCGATGGCATTGGTCAAGGCAAACACATCGGATTCCAAGGTGCGCGGTACCAGGGTTTGTACCATTTCCAAATCCACGGGCCCTCCGGCTTGCTGCAACTTTACCAGCTCGTTCATGGTGCTGGTCAACTGGAAGCCTGTACGATTTAAAAGTTCGTCCAAGGCATCTGGAGCAAGGACCAAGCCAACCTCTTGAAGGTAATTGTTGACCTGCTGGCGGACTGCTCGTTCGTCCATGACTGAAACGTCCACCCAGACTGTTTGATTTTGGAGGAGTTTGGTCATCTTCCGACGACGGTCCACACGGTCTTGATGGATATAAAGGACAACGATGGTCTCAGTGTTGGGATTTTTAAGGTATTCTTCCCACGCCTTGGCCTCTTGCTTGGTCAATTGACTGGCCCCAGCAGCACTGGTAAATGTCACCCCATGGACCAACACCAGACGCTTTGGGGAAAAGAAAGAAAAACTGTCCGCTTCTTGAAGGACCCGTTCAAAAGGCATCTCATCCAAATCCACAGCTGTCACTTCGAGAGAATCCTCATCAAATTGCTGGCGTAAATTTCGTTCAAAGACTTCCTGTAGGTAAACTTCTTGGCCAAAGACGGTATAGATCGACTGAATGTCTCCCCGGCGAATTCTTTGAATAATTTGCTGAAAACTCATGACTACCTCCTTTTCGAATAAAATAAACCGACCTTGAAGAAGGTCGGTTCCCTGCCATCATTTAACTTCCGGATAGGCTTCAAAGGCCTTCGGATCAACACCCATCATACGGACCAACCAACGATCCTCTGGCTGAGTAGAATCTAAAAGCTCGGGGCGATCTTCTGCCTCCTCGTTGCGGGCAATGATTTTTCCGCCAAAGGGAGCTGGCACTTCGATGGCCGCTTTGGAAGCTTCCACGTTTAAAAGCGTATCCCCAGCTTCAATATTTCCTAGCGGTGCCAGGTGCGCATAGCTAATATCACCGGCTTCGTCTTGAAGTTCTGGTGATATAGACAAGGTATAAACCTCGGCCGCTTCTTCCAATATCAGTTGATGACCTATGCGTTTCATATAAATGCCTGCTTTCTATTTAATATAAGGATTGATGCGCGAGGAATTCAAGGAAGTATTATGAGTTTGATACCTCATGGACAAGATCAAGCCAATCCCCAGCATGTTGCTAAGAAGGGCCGATCCTCCTTGGGAAATGAAAGGTAGAGGAACTCCAGTAATCGGAAGAACCCCAATCGTCATCCCGATGTTTTGCACCACATGGAAAAGAATCATGGAAGTAACTCCCGCCGTAATGTACGTATAAAACTCATTGCGAGTTTCGAAGGCGTTTTGTACCAATTGGTAGATCAACACGAAGTACAAGAGTAACACCAAAGAACCTCCGATGAATCCAGTGTTCTCAGCAATCGTTGTAAAGATAAAGTCCGATTCACGAACCGGAACAACTACCTCAGAAACTCCAAACCCTTTCCCCGTTAACATCCCTGAACCAACAGCCTTCAAAGATTGAGCCAATTGATAAGCATTGTCTTGCATGTCTCCAAAAGGATTTAACCAAGCATCAATACGGTCAATTTGATAGGACTGAAGAATTCCTGTCTTCAAGAGAAAGTCCCGTTGGAAACCTGCCAAATAGAAGATCAACCCAGCACCCGCCGCCCCTAGGCCGATAATTGGCCCCAGTACCTTCCAGCCAATGCCGGACATAAAGATGATCCCTGCCGTGATGGACAAGATCGCCAAGTTGGTTCCCAAGTCGTTTTGCAATTGGATCAAGACAAAAGGCAATAAATACACGAGTCCTGCTTTACTCAGCAACAACCAATCGGACTTGGATGTTCGGTTGATATACTTGGCATTATGCTCCACGACAAGCCGCGATAAGAAAATGGTGTACATGGGTTTGAATACTTCCGATGGTTGAAAAGAGAAGGACCCAATGACAAACCAGCTCCGGGCGCCCGTAAGCGCGGCCGTTTCACGGTCATAGAAGATCAAAATAAAAATCAGCGAGAAAATACCGAGAATATAGAGATAATTAGCCATCTTCCAATACTGCTCACTGTCAAATTGCATGGTGAAAATGATGGCAATGGCACCAATTCCATACCACAGGGCATGGAAAAGTGTTGCACGAATGTCTTTCCCCTCAATCAGGGTAGTTGTTGAATAAACACTGAGAATTCCGATAATCGCAAACAAAATGACGGTCAAGATGATCCCATAATTGATACGAGAATCTGAATTGCGTCCAAAGGATGAATTGTTAAGCATGTCGGCCACCTTTCTTTGAATGATTGGTATCAGAAGACACAAAAAGTTTATGAGTGACGATGGGTAGCTCATCACTATCGTCTACAAATCCATCGCTGGACACTTGGTAAGTTTCGTAATGACTCACCTCTTGTACCAGTCGTTGATAACTTGTTTCATGGTAGTCGTGGTAGAGGACGTTCAAATAGGCCCCGATCACCAACACCATGCAGTTGAAATATAGCCAAATGACGAAGGCAATAAAAACCCCGATGGCATTGTTGCTGGTAATGTTCTGCCCGGCTAGACTCAAATACAAGGAGAAAAGTCGAGACACCAACCAGAAACCAACCAAGGTAAACACCGTACCAGGCAAGGAATACTTCATGCGCCACTTCACATTGGGAATGAATTGATAAATCCCAAATATAATTAACACTTGCAACAAAAGAACCAAGATCCAACTTTGATCCAGAACAGTCGTAAAAAGGGAAAAATCAATCCTTGTCCATTGTTCCAAATGATTCACCACCAGTTCACCAAACAGGTAAACCAAGGCCGCTATGGCGCTTCCTAATGCGATGGAAAGACTGAACAAGTAGGCAAAGGCCCTGTGTAACAATCCGGTGCGTGGTTCCGCATCGTAAATCGTATTCAAAATCCGCTGCAAGGCATCAAAAACCCGAGATACTGGCCATAAAGAAATGACCAACCCCAGAGAAAAGACCCCAGCACTGGTGTTGTCCAAGTAACCTTGGAAAATCGGAATAATGAACTCCGCAATTTCAGCAGGAAGCACTGCTTCAAAATTTGTGATAATTTCAGTTGATGAAAAAGGTAAAACCGCCACAATATTGGCCAAGGAAAGAAGGATGGGAATAATGGTCCAAATAATATAAAAAGAGAGTTCCGCTCCGTAACTTCCAAAGTCCAATTGTTGTTTGTTCTTTTGAAAAACTTTGAGTAACTTGGCACTTGTAGATGTTTCTTGCATCAAAAAAACCCCCAAGAATGATTCTTATAACTCTTCTAGTCTAACATAATTTCCGACTGCTTGCATTACTTAGACAAGAAATCCAAGAATCTCTATACTGGAGGTTGTACGAAGAAATATAAAGGAGGTCTCTTACTCATGACCCAACTAGGAGTTACTTTTTATTTTATGCGCCACGCCGAAACTTATTTAAACTATTTCGAGCGCGTCCAAGGCTGGTGTGATGCTCCGCTCACCAAGCAAGGCATTGCCGATGCCCACCGCAGCGGATTAGGCTTGAAGGATGTGACCTTTGATGCGGTCTATACCAGTGATTTACAAAGAACGGTCAAAACCGCCGAAATCATCTTGGAGCACAATAACCACGGCCAAGACTTAGAAATTGTCCAGATGCCTGAATTACGGGAAGTCTTCTTCGGTTACTTTGAAGGCCATGATGCCCCGCTCTTTATCCAAGACATCCAATCCAAGGTGGAATTGAAACACAACCTTCCCGCTGGATCGCAAGAACAAATAGAATGGTTCATGAACAAAACCAAAAACCTCGATCCTTCCAGCATGGCCGAAAATTACTTTGAGTTCTGGCACCGTGTTGAAAGTGGCTTGTTAAAACTTTTGAATAAACATGCCGGCACCAACCAAAACATTCTGGTGGTCAGTCACGGTTTGACCATTCGCAACCTGCTCCACGCTCTAGTCGAAGATTTTGAGATTGGGGAGCCTTTGGACAATGCTTCCGTCTGCATTGTGGATTATCATTCCGGCGCCTTCCATCTACAAGCTTATAATCAAACCAACCATTTCACGGAGGTATAGAAATAAACAAAAATCCGTTCAAAAAATTCGGGAAAGGATTTTTGCTTTTAAACAGTATCTATTAAGATTTCATGGGATAATAGATGTTGATTTTGTGCAGTTAATTGAACCAACTCAATCCT
>CALYPW010000022.1 GCA_945278685.1 uncultured Dolosicoccus sp. | reverse complement strand
TTTTCCTTTATTCGTCTAATCTAGAATTTCTTAACGTAAAAAGGGTAAATTCAAATGAATGAAAGATTGACTTTTTTGCCGATTATTCCTAATATGAAAGGGAATGAGACATGTTCCAAGCACCCACAGAGACGTTTGAATGGCTGAGACAAACGATGCCAAGGAATGCTCCTCGTGATCTTTCTGATCAAAATCAGACGTGACCATCCACGTTATCCAGGAAATGAGACATAATGAAGCAGTCATTATAAGTAAGGTGGTACCGCGATTGACGCCCTTATTCTATAATGCCTGCTTATTTTTATTTAAAGGAGATAGCTATGAAACAATTAACGAGCCACCAAATTCGACAAATGTATTTGGATTTTTTCCAAGAAAAAGACCACCAATTATATCCCAGCGCTTCGCTGGTGCCTATCAATGATCCCACGCTCTTGTGGATCAACTCGGGAGTTGCGGCCTTAAAGAAATATTTTGACGGCAGTAAAAAACCGGCCAATCCTCGCATTACCAACTCACAAAAAAGTATTCGTACCAATGACATTGAGAACGTCGGTGTCACTGCTCGTCACCACACCCTCTTTGAAATGTTAGGGAACTTCTCCATTGGTGAATACTTCAAGAAAGAAGCCATTGAATGGGCCTGGCAGTTTATGACCGATGAGAAGTGGTTAGGCTTTGATCCAAAGCGCTTGTACGTCACTTACTATCCAGAAGATACGACCACCCGAGATATCTGGTTGGAAGAGATTGGATTGAGTGAAGACCATGTGATTCCTCATGAAGATAATTTCTGGGACATTGGGGCTGGCCCTTGTGGACCCAACTCCGAAATCTTCTATGACCGTGGACCGGAATATTTGGACATCCCTGAAGATGATCCGGAGAACTACCCAGGTGGGGAAAACGAGCGCTGGTTGGAAGTATGGAACCTGGTCTTTTCTGAGTTTAACCACTTACCTGATGATACTTATGAACCTTTACCGAATAAAAACATTGATACGGGAATGGGACTGGAGCGTCTGGTGTCTGTCATTCAAGACACACCGACCAACTTTGAGACGGATCTCTTCCTTCCCATTATTCGTAAAATTGAAACACTGACCGATGTCAAATATGACACGGCTGGTGAGCAACAAATGAGTTTTAAAGTTATTGCGGACCATATCCGAGCAGTCACTTTTGCGGTGGCTGATGGGGCCTTGCCATCCAATGAAGGCCGAGGGTATATTTTGCGTCGCTTGATCCGTCGCTCGGTTTTACACGCACGTCGCTTAAAGATTACTGACAATTTCCTTGCCCGGCTGGTGCCAGCGGTGATTGAAGTCATGGGAGACTTCTACACAGACCTTGCCCCAGAGAAAGATTTTGTCCAAAGGATCCTGACCACGGAAGAACAACGATTTGCGGCAACCATTGAAGAAGGACAAGCCCTCTTGGATGAAGTCATTGGCTCTTTGAGGGAAGCAGGCCAAAGTGAAATCTCTGGCGCTCAAGCCTTCCAAATGTACGACACCTACGGCTTCCCCTTGGAATTAACTGTTGAAATGGCTCAAGAAGAAGGGTTCAACGTGGATAAGGCTGGCTTCGATGTGGAAATGGAAGCCCAACGTGAACGTGCCCGTGCGGCTCGCTCTGACGAGGAAAGCATGTCTGCCCAATCCAAAACCTTGCAGAACATCAATGCTGACTTTGAATTTTTGGGATACACCCATTTAGAAGCTCCCGCTACTTTGACAGCCATTGTAGTGAACGACGAATTGCAAGACTATTTGGCGGTGGGACAAGAAGGCTGGGTCTTTGTGAACCAGAGTCCTTTCTATGCGGAAGCTGGAGGTCAGGTTGCAGATGCCGGAGCCATCTATGCCGGTGATACCTTCATTGGTAAGGTTCAAGACGTTCAAAAAGCCCCCAACGGCCAGAACATGCATCTCATCACTCCTGAGACTCAGGACTTGCGCTTAAACGAGACTTACCAGTTGGTTGTGGACCGTGATGCTCGTCTAAAGACGAACCAGAACCACTCAGCCACTCACCTCCTACATAAGGCCTTGTCAGAAGTTCTCGGGGATCATGCCCATCAGGCCGGATCCTATGTGGGACCTGATCGTTTACGTTTCGACTTTTCCCATTATCAACCTGTCACGGATGAAGAGTTAGCGCGAATTACCGAAAAGATTAACCAATGGATCTATCAAGCCATCCCAGTGGCCACGGAAGAGATGAGTTTGGAAACGGCCAAGGAAACAGGTGCCATGATGCTGTTTGGTGAGAATTATGGCGACCAAGTCCGGGTCGTTGACATGAGCGGAGAGTCCATTGAACTGTGTGGAGGAACGCACGTCGTGAATACCAGCGAGATCGGAACCTTCAAGTTATTGAGTGAATCCGGCATTGGGGCAGGAATTCGACGCATTGAAGCCATTACTGGGCAAGCGGCGATTCAATGCTATCAAGCCTCTGAAGACCTGCTGGATGAATTGAAAGATAGGGTGCGTGCTCAAGAATTTGATCAAATCGGACCACGCATCGAGCGTCTGCAAGAAGAAATTAAAAAACTTCGCTCAGAAAATGAATCCCTCAACGACCGTCTGCTTCAAGGCGAATCCCAGAATCTATTTGCCGATGTTCAAAAAGCTGGCGAAGTGACCTATCTAGGGGTTGCCTTGGAGGGTCAATCCATGGACGCCTTGAGAAGCATTGGGGACAAATGGCGTCAGGAAGCACCTTCCCAGGTTCTTGTATTGGCCGTCAAGAATGACGACCGCGCCAATTTAATGGTCTTTGTGGAAGATGCAACCGCCAATGAAGGACTGGCGGCGGGGCAATTAATCAAACCTCTGGCCCAATTAATTGGAGGTGGAGGTGGCGGAAGAGCGACCCAAGCCCAAGCCGGTGGAAAGGATCCTTCAGGCATTGAGGCGCTATTAGCCGCCATTCCGTCTGTGATTGAGGATCTGTACAATAAATAATCACTCCTTCTATTCACTTTCGTTGTTCTTGTCAATAATTGTTGGTAAGATAAGAAACTAAGAAAGGCGTGATGAATAGTGACAAATTTTGATGAAACTCGTTTATTTCAATTAGACGACATGAACAAACTCAGTGTCCGAGAAACGCTCACCACGGTTTACAACACCTTGGAAGAAAAAGGTTACGATCCTGTGAACCAGATCGTAGGTTACTTGATTTCAGGCGATCCAGCTTATATTCCGCGCGACAATGATGCGAGAAACTTGATCCGCCTGCATGAACGGGACGAACTGATGGAAAAGTTAGTTGAATACTTTATCAATCAGAAGGATTAATGCATGGCCTATACACGAACGATGGGATTGGATGTCGGATCCGTCACCGTTGGTATTGCGGTGAGCGATCTGTTAGGAATTACCGCCCAAAGTCTCAAGACTTTGAGGATCAATGAAGATGAAGGCAACTATGGTTTTGATGAGTTGTTGCCCATTATTCTAGAACAAGACGTGACCACTGTAGTCATTGGCTTGCCAAAGAATATGGACAACTCCATCGGACCTCGAGCAGAAGCTTCTCTTCGCTACGGCGAACTCCTGCAAGAACGCGCACCGGAGCTGACCATCCATTATCAAGATGAACGACTAACCACGTCCCAAGCAGAAAGACTTCTGATTGAAGAATTTAATGCCTCAAGGCAAAAGCGCCGTGAAGTCATTGACCAGATGGCGGCAGTACTGATACTACAAAATTATTTAGACAGCCAATAGGAGGCAACACCCATGGATGCAGAACACATTACTATCGTAGATGCTGAAGGAAATGAAGCTCTTTACGAAATTTTATTTACTTTTGACTCTGAAGATTTCGGCAAAAGCTACGTCTTGGTTTACGAATCAGGCGCAGGTGATGACGAAGAAGTTAACGTTCTCGCCTTCTCATACACCGAACAAGAAGACGGTGAAGGCGAATTGCAAGACATCGAGTCTGAAGAAGAGTGGGACATGATCGAAGAGGTCATGAACACTTTTGTCGACGAAAACGAAGACAACGAATAAGTTCAATCACCCATCCACCACACGGTCTCGATGATTGTGTGGTTTTAATTTTGAAAAATTAGGGTTTTACTCAGAGGTTTGCTATAGTTTATAAAAATTATCCCATAGAAAGGGAGGAAACGAGATGGATCCCAAGGATCAAGAAATCATCAAGAAAAAAGAAGAGCTCTGGACCAACCGCATTATTCGCATCATTTTGTGGACCTGTTTGGGTGTGGTTCTCGGCCTAATTCTTGGTGCCGGTTTTTATGTGTACAGTTCGTTAGGACCTGTGGACAAAAACAGCACAACGCCCCAAAAAGTCACAGTTCCCATTGGTAGCTCCAACAATGATGTGGCTGCTGTTTTGGAAGAATCAGGAATTGTCAAAGATCGAAATGTTTTACGAATTTACATGAAGTTGGACAATGTCAGCGATTTGCAAGCAGGGCATTATGAATTTAATAAAGGCATGTCCGTCAAAGAAGTCATCGCTCAATTAGAAAAAGGTGGCACCCCCATTTCCTTGGAAGTGGACACCAAGATCACGGTGACCGAAGGGATGCAGTTAGAACAAATTGCCCAGGTGGTGGAAGAACAGACGGAATTTACCGCTAAAGAATTCATGGACACGGTCAATAACACGATCTTTGTCGACAATTTGGTCAACAAATATTCAGGTCTTTTACAAGCCATTCCTTATAACGAAGCGCTCAAGTACCCTCTTGAAGGTTATCTCTATCCCAAAACCTATGACTATGTGGAGAATATGTCCTTGCAGCAATTGATCACCGAAATGGTGGCTCAGACCAATTATGAATACCAGAGCCTTTCAGAGGACTTGGAAAATACTGACTTGACCTTCCACGAAGTCCTTACCTTGGCTTCAATTGTAGAGAAAGAAGGGGTGAGTGAGGAAGACCGCAAGAAAATTGCCGGTGTCTTCTTTAACCGTTTAGCTCTGGGGATGCCTTTGCAAAGTGACATCACCGCTCTTTACGCCCTAGGAGTACACAAGGAGTTTGTGACTTACGAAGATGTGGAAGTGGATTCCCCTTATAACTTGTATATCTACACAGGATTAGGGCCAGGGCCTTTCAACAGTCCGGGCATGGAATCCATTCAAGCCGTTCTTCATCCTGATGAGAATGATTACTTGTATTTTGTAGCTGACCTAGACACACAAAAGGTCTACTATGCTGACAACTATGAAGACCACGAAGAGCTGGTGGAGAAGTATGTCAACAGTCGTTCTTATTCCGAATTGGATGAAATATTAGAATCTGATGAAGCAGAACACTAAATAAGGGTGCAATTATAATTGGGTGTGTTATAATTCACCATGCAACATTTATCAAGGAGAGAAATTTGATGGAACAAGTTTATCATATGACCCAAGCCGGTAAAGAGAAACTCGAAGCCGAGTTGGAAGATTTAAAAGTTAATAAACGTAAAGAAATTATCGAGCGTATCCAAATCGCGCGCAGTTTCGGAGATTTATCAGAAAACTCTGAATACGAATCTGCCCGTGACGAACAAGCGCACATGGAAGGACGCATCTCAACCATTGAGAATCAATTACGCTTTGCGGAGATTATCAGTGACACCGATGAAGATTCAGACACAGTGACCTTGGGACGTAAGATCACTTTCCGAGAACTTCCAGACGGTGAAGAAGAATCCTACACTATCGTTGGAACAGCTGAAGCTGATCCCTTGGGATTCAAGATTTCCAACAGCTCGCCCATCGCCCAAGCCATCCTTGGCAAGAGGCTGGGAGATACAGCAACGATTGATTCACCGGGTGGATCTTTCGACGTTAAAATCATCAAAATTGAAAAGGCAGACTAAGTCTGCCGCATTGACTCAGGTGTTCAGCCTGGGTTTTTTTACGCGAAAATAATCCGCCCTAAGACGGACGGCAGAAGTTGGCAGAACTGGTATACTGGAAATCATTGAGGGGGGGTAGAGCATGAAAACGTTGATTCGAAAGTATGGCTACGGTTTGCTGAGTGTCTTTGTGACGTCCACGGTCTTTTTGGCCGTGGGACGTACGCATCAGGCCTTGGTCTTTGTATTGGGATTTTTTTGTTTTTATTTAACAACGTTGATTCGTTGGCGACCTCTGCGTCGAGGATGTGTAGTTGTTGGGGGTTTCTTGACCTTTTTGGCGGTGATTCCCACCCAATCCTTCTGGTTGTCCTTGCTGGTGGCGCTGTCCTTGCATGTGGCCTACAAGACCCAGCATGGCAGTGAATTGGTGAGTTATGGTGAAACGCTGATTCACCCCTTCGACCAGAATCCTCAAGCGTCCAAACGGGCCATGATTGATCAACAATCCAATCTTGCTAAATTACGCTTGCAAACGCCGTTTTACAGCAATCTCAACGTTGATTGGCAGGACATTAACATTATCCATGTGGCCGGGAATGCGTTGGTGGATTTGGATAATGCCGTAGTTCCTCAAGGGCAGAGTGTGTTGATTCTTCGCAAAGTCCTTGGCCGTACGCGCATTGTGATTCCTAAAGAGCTAGGACTTAAATTAAACATCAGTGCTATTTCAGGCAAGGTTTATTTCCAAGACGAAGTCATCGATTTATCCATGGAGAATTATCAATGGGTCAGTGATCGTTATGAAGAGAAGAACCGCCGCATTTACCTCATGGTCTCCGTGGCTTTTGGGGATGTGGAGGTGATTGTTCTATGAACTATCAGCTGTGGTGGCGCTTGTTTATCAGCGGCTTTCTCTCTCTTTCTGGCCTTTTGTTAATTATCTTAAGTTTATGGATCAATGCTTTACCTGAGGTGACCTATGATCTTCTCTTAGGATTAGAACTTTGGGGTTTTCCGTTCTCCTTGATTGTTTTTACCATCATGTTGGTAGTCTCGCTCTTGTCTTCTTTTCTTTTTGCCATTGCTTTGAATGAGCCTTTTGAGGCGGTCAAAGCACGTTTGAATTGGTTGATTTTAGGAGAGTACAGACATCCAATCTTCGATAAGAAAATCTCCCATCAGCACTGGTACGATGTGGATGAAGGCATTGATTGGGATATTCGTCAACTCCGCAATCGCTTTGAACAATTGACGATGGATTTGCAAGAGTTTTCAGCAGCGCCCACCTTTGTGGGTGAAGAGACCAAGGAAGAAATTATTGAAGAAGAACGGCGGCGAATTGCTCGGGAGCTTCATGATTCTGTCTCCCAACAGCTTTTTGCGTCGTCCATGATGTTGTCTGCCCTTTTGGAGGGGAAGAATGACGCCTTAAGCCCAGAAGTCCAACGCATTCTTGAGCGCATCGACACGGTGATTGGCAATGCTCAAACAGAAATGCGAGCCCTGCTCCTTCATCTAAGGCCCATTGAATTGGAAGAGAGCTCGCTGAAGGAAGGGATTATTTATCTGCTTCGGGAAATGGACAGCAAGATTCCTATGACCATTGTGTGGGATTTGGATGAAACTCACTTGGAGTCTGACATGGAGGATCATCTCTTTCGAATTTTGCAAGAGGCTTTGTCCAACACCTTGCGACATGCGGAGGCCACTCGTTTGGAGGTTTACCTTCGCCGCGAGCCGGGTAGCGTGGCTTTGAAATTGATCGATAATGGGAAGGGCTTCATGGTGGGAGATATTTCCCAAATGTCCAGTTATGGCTTGCGAAACATGGAGGAACGGGTGTCTTCCATGGGTGGCAACTTCCGTGTGCAAAGCCAACCAGGTGAAGGAACGATTATAGATATCTTAATCCCGGTGGAGGGGTAGGAGGAGTAATAAATGATTCATGTGTTATTAATAGACGATCACGAAATGGTCCGCTTGGGTGTGCGCTCTTATTTAGAAATTCAAGCAGACATTCATGTGGTGGGGGAAGCCTCGGATGGGCAAGAAGGGTATGAGAAAGCTTTGGAATTGCGTCCAGACATCATCTTGATGGATTTGGTCATGCAACCGGTCAACGGCATCGAATCCACGCAAATGATCATGAAGGATTGGCCAGAAGCCAAGATCATTATCTTAACCAGCTTTTTGGATGACGAGAAAGTCTACCCAGCCATGGAGGCCGGGGCGAAAAGCTACATTTTGAAGACCTCTACGGCTCAGGAAATCGTCACGGCGATTCGAGATACCTATCAGGGAGAGTCCGTCATTGAAGAGGAAGTTTCTGAGCGTCTTGAGAATCGTCCCACCTTGCTTCATGAGTCCTTGACCAATCGGGAACAAGAAGTGCTGGCGTTGATTGCGAAAGGTTATACCAACCAAAACATTGCAGAAGAATTATTTATCAGTGAGCGAACGGTTAAAACCCATGTGTCCAACCTCTTGGCCAAATTGGAAGTTGTGGACCGGACCCAAGCTGCTATCTATGCCCACGAGCATGGATTATCCAGCGAATAAGTTGAAAATCTCGATTTTTTTAATCAGAATATGATAGAATAGGCACAGAGTAAGGCTCTTTCTTTGCTCTGTTTTGATATTATCTGTTTATTTTGCAAAGGAGTCTGTGATGAGTATCGCCGAGCGCAGTGAAAAGACTAAACGCATGGTCATGATGAGCTTATTAATCGCTTTGGTTATCCTACAAACCTGGGTGCCTTTTCTAGGGAATATTAACATTCCGCCAGTGTCGATCACCTTTATTCATATCACGGTGGTTATTGCGGCTTTATGGATGGGTCCTAAAGTTGGTGCAATCGTCGGTCTCGTGTGGGGAATTAACGGCATGTTGCGTGCCTACATCGCACCGGTCAGCCCGGTCTCTTTGTTAGTGTTTACCTCTCCCTTGATCAGTGTCATTCCCCGCGGATTGTTGGGCCTGGTCTTGGGTTACTTGGGCCAGAAGTTCAAGAGTCGTAAGACCGGAAGTTTGGTGACTTTTGGAGTCTTGGGTGGCTTATTGAACACACTTTTTGTCATGAGTGCCATTTATTTCTTCAAAGGCAATGACTACACCAGTGCCATCAATGTCGGTTCAGATACTTTATTGGCCGTAATTGGTGGGGTGATTATGGCCAATGGAATCCCAGAGGCAATTTTCAGTGGGATTATGACTCCCATTATCTACAGGGCCATTGATCGCCAATCCCGTTAATGGCAGAAAGACCGACGAAAATTTTTCGTCGGCCTTTTTAATAGAGATTTCTTGAAATAATCGGTGACTCTCCAACAATGAAGGGGACGAGCCAGCTACCTTAAAGGAGGATATTATGTTACAGATTGCCACAATTGGAACTTCTTGGATTACGGATCAATTCATTGATGCCGTCCAACATCACGGAAGCTACCACCTGCGAAGCGTCTATTCCAGAGACCTTGCTAAGGCAAAAGCTTATGCCCAGGCCCATGGTGCCGATCAAGGAGTTGATTCTTTGGAAGAACTGTGGAAGGATCAAGCTTTAGACATCGTCTACATTGCCAGTCCCAACAGTTTGCACTTTCAACAAGCAAAAGCTGCAATTCTTGCGGGCAAGCATGTCATTGTTGAGAAGCCCTTGGTGACTCGATTGGAGCAATGGGAGAAATTGTTCACCTTGGCCCAGGGGGCAGGCGTCTATGTTTTTGAAGCTGTCAGACACATGCATTACAAGAATTATCAGGCATTGAAGGACTTGTTGAGTGCTAAGTATGCTCACCGCAAGCATCCTTTCTTGGGGGCGAATTTCAGCATCGGGCAATATTCTTCCAAATACGACACTTACCAGCAAGGAGAGGAGCTTCCCAATGTGTTCAACAATGATTTTGAAGGAGGAAGTCTGTATGATATGGGGGTTTATCCCTTGTATGTGGCGGTGGATCTTTTTGGGAAACCTTTGACAGCGACTCTTAAAGAAATTACCGATGCCAAGGGTATCGACTTGTACGAGCACTACTTCTTGGACTATGCGGATTTCTATGTCACGATTTTTGTGTCCAAGGCTGTCCATTCTTTGAATCAAAGTGAAATCTATCTGGATGATGAAGTGGTGCGTATTTCAGACATTACCAATATCGACCGCGTAGAAGTTCACCAGAAGGATGGGGGACGGGTGTCCGAAATTGCCTATCCAGTGCGCAATTGGATGGACGACGAGGTCGCTGTATTTGCGGATATTCTCCAAAACCCCGGGGAAGTCCAAACAGAAAAGTACCAAGCCTTGACGCAGCTCAGTCGACAAGTTTTGGAAGTCATGGAAACATTGAAAGGGGAAAGGACCTAACGGGAGCATTGATCGTCATACCCATAGAATTCTCGGTGTAGACGATGGTCCTAACAACGATGAAGGGATGCTGGCCTTGGCTCGGCCGGTAGACCTTAAAGAGGCCTATGAAGTTGTGGAGGCGTCCTTCGGATGAAGGCACATGCTCGAAAGATTTACTAAGGGAAAGTCATTCAATAATTCTTGAGAGCCCTTGATCGGTAGTTGCTGATCAAGGGTTTTTCTCTTGCGATCATTTTTTAAAAAGTATAGAAACGCATGTTTTTTATTTAGAACTTTTGAAAGCGCTTATTCCATGTATACTCACTGTGTAGTAAAAATAAAGGAGAGAGACTATATGTTAAAAAAAATTAATCGCTGGGCGCTTCTTTCAGTTGTGGGCTTATCCCTCGCAGCCGGACACCCGTCCCAGATAGAGGCGAAAGAAGAGACTTTATCCTCCGTGAGTGCCAGTGATATAGGGGATATTAACCCACATTTGTACGACACACGGTCCTTGTTTGCCCAAGCCACACCTTTTGAAGGATTGGTGGGCTTTGACCAAGAGGGTGAGATTATTCCAGTCTTGGCAGAATCTTGGGAAGTTTCTGAAGATGGTAAGACCTATGCCTTCCAAATTCGCGAAGGCGTTACGTTTAGTGACGGGGAAGTCTTGAATGGGGAAGCGGTGGCGAAGAACTTCCAAGCTTTGCTGGATAACCGTGAGCGACATGCTTGGATGGATATTTTCAATCTGATTGAAAAAGTCGAAGCTACCGGAGACTATGAATTTACCATGACTTTGTCAGAGCCTTACGCGGCGACTTTGAATGACTTAGGGAACACCCGTCCTTTCAAGATCATTTCACCCAAGCAATTCGTAGATGGCGGCACCAAAGACGGTATTGAAGCTCCTATTGGAACAGGTGCTTACGTCTTAGGAGATCGCAAGGAAGATGAATATTTCGAGTTTGAGCGCAATGAAGATTATTGGGGCGACGCACCGGATGTGAAGAAGTATCACTTCGAGGTCATGCCAGACGTTAATTTACATTCTTTAGCCCTCGAAAAAGGTAACATCGATTTCTTATATGGAATGAAAGATGTTGCGACAGACACCTTCAAAGAATACAAGGACAAGAAAGGTTATACAGCGGAACTTTCAGACATCACGAACACACGTTTACTCATCTTTAACTCCACTCAAGGACCGTTGAATGATCCTGCCGTTCGTGAAGCTTTGGCTTACGGGGTGAATCGTGAAGAAATGGCTGAAAGTCTTTTTGATGGTTTGGAAGAACCGATGGGACGCCTTTTCTCGACGGACGTTCCTTATGCAGACGTTGAACTGGAGGACTTTACTTATGATCCAGACCGTGTTAATAAAGTCTTAGATGACGCGGGATGGATCATGGGCGCTGGCGGTGTGCGTGAGAAAGATGGTCAGACGTTAAAGTTGAAAACTTATTACGTCACCACCCATGCCGATGAAAAAGAAATGGCCGAGTATCTACAAGCCAGTCTACAAGCTTTCGGAATCCACCTGGATGTGATCGGTGAGGAATCACAGGCCGTTAGAGATCGTTGGGACGACGGAAGTTATGACATCTTATTCCGTGACACATGGGGACCGACTTACGACCCTTATGCTTTCCTAGGAACTATCGGATCCACTCAGACATCCCTGACTTATTCCGCTCAAGGGATTAAAGATTTCAAAGAAGTGCGTGAAAAGATTTTAAACACGCAAACAACCACGGATGACAAAGAACGCAAAGCAGATTTCGAATATATCTTGAAAGCCTTGCACGACCAATATGCCTTTATTCCATTGACCGGAGTAAAGAACCGTGTGGTTTATAATGACCGCGTGGAATTCGGAGGCTTCGACGCAAACATTCAACAGAAACCTTTAAAAGATTTCAAGATCAAATAATTTTTAGAAGAGCTGGCTGGCAACAGTCAGCTTTTTGTAGGAGAGAAAGCAATGATTCAATATGTGATTCGTCGTTTGTTGTTGCTGATTCCCATGCTCCTGGTACTGACGTTTTTCGCCTTTACCTTGATGGAGTTAAATCCTTCGGATCCAGCGGCCGTCGTACTACGTGCACAACAAATTCCCATTACTGAACAAAGCTTGACGTTGATGCGGAAGGATTTAGGATTAGATTTACCTTTTATGACCCGTTACGGGAACTGGTTGAAGGATTTATGTCAATTCAATTTGGGGCATTCCTATTACAAGAAGAATTTGTTGGTGGCCGATGAGATTGCATGGCGGTTTCCCAATACGATTCGTCTGGCTCTAACCTCCTTTGGAATATTAATAGGCACTAGTTTGCCCATTGGTGTTCTGTGTGGAATCTTTCCAGACTCTCGCTTTGACCGAATCGTCCGGAGCATTGTTTTTGCCTTGACGGCTATTCCAGGTTTTTGGTTGGCAATTATTCTCATGTATTTTCTGTCGGTCAAACTTAACTGGTTGCCTTTATCGGGCATGCGTGAGAACAATGCCATTGTGTTGCCGGCTTTGACCATGGCCTTGCCTTCCATGGCGACCTATATTCGTCTCTTGCGTTCGGCCATGATTGAGACCATGTCCTCCCCGCATGTTCTTTATGCCCGCTCCAGGGGATTGAGTGAGGGAAAGATTGTGTTGAAACATGGGTTTATGAATTCCATTCAAACGACTCTGACGGCAATGGGAATGGGCCTGGCTAGTTTCATTGGTGGTTCTTTTGTCGTTGAGACGATCTTTGCCTGGCCAGGAATCGGTCAATTGGCAGTGGAATCGGTCTTTTCACGGGATTTCCCCATGATTCAAGTTTATATACTTCTCATGGGCTTGATCTTTATTGGTATTAACTTGGTCGTTGATATTCTCCAGATGGTCTTAAATCCTCGCTTAAGGAGTGAAACATTATGAGAAGGCTCAAGTTTTTACTCACTTGTTTGGTAATCGTGATCTTATTGGGAATTTTTGCTACGCAAATTGCGCCTCATGATCCAACACAAATTGCGATTGGACGTAAACTTGAAGGGATTAGCCGTGATTATTGGCTGGGAACGGATTATTTGGGACGGTGTCTTTTGTCCCGTCTACTCTTTGGGATTCGCACGTCGGTTTTTTATTCCATGATCATCACAGTCTTTTCACTAGCCGTCGGTGTGACCGTCGGAATCGTGGCTGGATATTCTAAAGGAGGGTTGGACAACTTATTGATGCGTCTGGTGGATTTGGTCTTATCTTTCCCTTCCCATATGATGACTTTCGCCATCATTGGTATGCTAGGAGTTGGCGGTGGGAATCTAATTCTTGCCAGCGTTCTGGTGCGATGGGCCTGGTATGCTCGAATGATTCGCACATCCGTGGTTCGATACCGGAAGACCTTATACGTACAGTTTGCACAGATTTCAGGCAGAAGTCCTGGCTACATTATTCGACGGCACATTGTTCCAGACATTTTTAATGAAATTGCGATCTATGCCTCCATGGATGTGGGAATGACTTTGCTTACGATCTCAGGATTCTCATTCTTGGGATTAGGTGTTCAAGCCCCACATGCAGAATGGGGCATGATGCTCAATGAGGCCAAGAACAATCTAGCAACCAATCCTTTGCAGATGTTACCATCGGGACTGGCCATTGTTTTGATGGTGATTCTTATGAATTCATTAGGAGATGCGATTAATCATACGCGTCGGAATAGGAGGCACCAAGTTGAACACACCGTTATTGACCGTGAACAATTTAAGCGTTAGTATGTCCTCGGAGACGATTGTTGAGCGTGTTTCTTTCACCTTGCAAGAAGGAAAAAGTCTAGGGATTGTTGGAGAGAGTGGTTCAGGTAAAAGTTTGACCTGCAGGGCCATTATGGGACTTCTGGCTCCTAATTTACAAGCAAGTGGTTCCGTGGCTTATCAAGGTCAGGAATTATTGAGCGTTTCCAATCAGGATTGGCGGTCAATTCGCGGGAAAAAGATTGGCATGATACTGCAAAACCCCATGAGTGCTTTTAATGAATTATACAAGGTCAAGAGTCTTTTCGTGGAGACTTTGAAACAGTCTCCCCATCTCTCAAACAGTGACTACCCCAGAATCATTCGGGAGAAATTGGAGGCTGTGAATATTGATTACGATTATGTGATCAATCGCTATCCCCACGAGTTAAGTGGTGGAATGCTCCAACGCATCGCCATTGCGATTACTTTGTCTCTGGACCCCAAGCTCTTGATTGCTGACGAACCAACCACTGCCATTGATTCCATTAATGCTTATCGGATCATCCAAGAACTTTCGAAGATCCAGTCGTACAGTGATTTGAGCCTGATTGTCATTTCCCACGATTTAGGGA
>CALYPW010000021.1 GCA_945278685.1 uncultured Dolosicoccus sp. | reverse complement strand
GCTAAGCCTGTAGTGGACTTTCACCACCAAGTTATCGCCCATGCTGGGCGCACATTCAAAAAAACCGTATCTCTTGAAAGACACGGCTTCATCAATCAAAACGATTGGCGATTATTCTGCAATGTAAGTGGTTCGTAAATTAATGGTGCGTCCAATGGGGAGAATTTCAAACCCTTCCACATTGTCTGCCAAGAGATAGGACGTGGCACCTTGATAGAGTGGTGCCATCACTGCGTCTTCTTGAATCCCAATCTTCTCCGCAGCAATGAGTGATTCACGGCGTTTGGCCGGATCATTCGCAAATTCATGACGAGCTTCATCAATGTGGCGGTCATATTCTTCATTGGAGTACTTGGCAAAGTTAGTGCCACCGTCTGTGGTGTACTGTTCCAGGAAGTTCATAGCCTCCTGGTAATCCGGTGCCCATGTGCCATAGAAAATGTCAAAATCTGACGCCCGTTGGAATTCTAAACGATTCTTTAAGGGGACACTGCGAATAGTGAGCTTCAGACCCTCAAGATTTTCTTCTAATTGGGCTTGAACAAATTCAGCGGTTCGTTTGGAAAGTCCTTGGTCATTGATCAGTAATTCAAGTTCAAGGCTATCAATGCCCAGCTCTTTCTTACCTTCCTCCCAATCTTTCTTAGCTTGATCCAAATCATAGACCACCATGTCTCCCGCTTTTTCGCGGTAATCCAAACCATCTTCTGAAAGGTCAAAATTGAGAGGCACCAGACCATTTAGAGGAATAGATCCATCTTGAATCACAGAATCAGCATAGAGCTCCTTGTCGATAGCATGCGCAATGGCTCGACGGATCTTCGCATTGCCGGTAGCTTCTCTTTGAGTATTAAAACTCATGTAACCAATCATGGCTTTAGATACTGAGTGGAAGTTCTCGCTGCCGTCGTATTGAGCCACAAATTCATCGGTCAATACCGCATAATCCAATTGACCAGCGTCGAATAAATCAGCACCCGTTGATGCTTCCTTGACGACGTGAACATTCACATCTTCCAAGTACACATGCTCCTTGTCCCAATAATAGTCGTTCTTGGTCAACTTCCACTCCAAATTGGTACCATTCCAGCCTTCCATTTTGAAGGGCCCATTACTCACAATGTTCTCTGCAGACGTTCCGTATTGGTCGCCTTTTTCTTCAACAAACTTCTTATTGACTGGTAAAAAACGTGAACCCGTCAATAGCTTCGGGAAATAAGGGGCGGCGTATTCCAATTGGATTTCCAATGTCTTGTCATCCAAGGCCTTAACGCCTAATTCGGAAACCTCTAGATCTCCCTCACGAATGGCAGTTGCATTCTTGAAGACTTCTGAAGACTGGGCACTAGAGCCAGAACTGGGGTCCACAATTCGTTGATAAGTATATTCAAAGTCCTCAGCAGTCACTGGATCACCATTGGACCAGAAGATATCATCACGAAGCTTAAACGTGTAGGTCATTCCATCTTCTGAAATGTCCACGGACGCTGCTTGTCCCAATTCCACATCATTGCCATCTACCACTCGGTATAGTCCTTCAAAGGTTTGTCCGAGCATGTCCGATGTTGGTACATCGTCATAAAGCAGTGAGTCCATAATAGACAATTCACTGCCAGTTGAAATTGTCAACGTTTGTTCGATACTAGGATCAATTGGGGGTATCTCGGCATGTGCCATTGGAGCACTCAACCAGGCATTCAAGCCCATCAGTCCTGCAACAAGTGCTTTTGTAATTCTCTTCCACATAAGAATTCTCCTCCTATCCTTGAATAGTTTAAATATAACTTAAGAATGACAAGATCACAACTTTTATGCTCAATAATAAAAAAAAGACATGGTTACAGATGAACCTTGGTCTTTTCGGTTAGAATTTTCTGAATTTGTCTTCTTTGGCTTGGAATCTTTCTTTTGTAGACTGGTCGATTAAGAGCTGGAACTCTTGTTTAATGGATGTGACCAGATCTTCCAATATTTCTTCTTTTTCAAGAAGTTGTCCTTGATGACTTTCTGGCACAATGTGATCGATGACGGATAATTCCTGTAATTCCGTAGCCGTTAACTTCATCTCTTCCGCTGCTTGAGGCGCTAAGTTTGCATCCTTCCATAAAATGGATGCAAATCCTTCTGGAGAAAGAATGGAGTAAGTACTGTTTTCCATCATCCAGATACGATCAGCCACAGCTAAAGCGATGGCTCCCCCACTTCCACCCTCCCCAAGAATGATGGCGATGGTCGGAACGGTTAACTGACTCATGGTCAGCAAACTATTGGCAATGGCTTCCCCGATGCCGCTCTCTTCAGATTCCGGTGAGCAAAAGGCTCCAGCCGTGTTAATTAATGTGAGGATGGGGCGATTGAATTTTTCGGCTTGCTTCATCAAGCGCTGTGCCTTTCGGTAACCTGAAGGTCCCGCCGATCCAAAGTTTCTCATAATATTTTCTTGAGTATCATAGCCTTTTTGAGTCCCTATGATGGTGATGGGTTGGTCATCCATTAAACCAACGCCCCCAATCATGGCTCGATCCTCTGCCATGAGACGGTCGCCGGCTAACTCAATAAATTCGGAACAAAGAGCATCGATAATCTCTAAAGTAGAAATTCGATGGACATCTCTTGCGGCTTGTACAATTTGATAAGCGTTCAATTACTCAATCCCCCTTTCAGATTAATCGTTAACTCCTTGATGGGCATGTAATAACAAACGAATGGTCTTTGCTTGGTCTTCGCGCGGTACAATGGATTCCACAAAACCGTATTCCAAGACCTGCTCAGAGGCTTGGAAATCTTCTGGTAACTCCACGCGGACCGTTTGTTCAATGACACGTTTCCCTGCAAATCCAATGACTGATCCCGGCTCCGCCAAGATCGTGTCTGCCTGCATAGCAAAACTTGCAGTGACCCCACCAGTTGTCGGGTGGGTCAAGAGAGCTAGGTAATACAGACCTGCTTGGTCATGTCTTGAGACTGCTAGGGAGACCTTGGCCATCTGCATGAGGGAAAGAATCCCCTCTTGCATTCGGGCTCCGCCCGAAGCAATGGATAAGAAGACCGGTAAACCTTCTCGGGTGGCATGATCGAATAAGCGCACCAGCTTCTCCCCAACAACGGTTCCCATACTGGCCATGATAAAGCGACTGTCCATAACCCCAATGGCCACCTTTTCACCCATGATCGTTGCAGTTCCCGTCACAATGGCTTCATTGAGGCCCGTAGACTCTTTCAACTGCTCCAAACGCTTGGAATAATTCGGAAAATCTAAAGGATTATCCGTCAGTAGCTCTTGGTCCATTTCTTGAAAACTATTCTCATCCGTTAACCAGTTAATACGATCATAAGCTGGGAACTGTAAGTGATACTTACAATGTGGACACGTATAGTCTTCTGGTAAATTCTTGCTATAGATGTAGTCCCCACATTGCGGACATCTTTCCATCAGATCGTCTGGAACATCCTTCAAGCGTCGACTGTATTCAGAGTGACGCACAGGATTCAGACGAATCGATTTACTTTTACGAAATAGTGCCATCTTTACTCCTTCTTTGCTTGTAATGATCAGTGGTCGTTGGATTCTTCTAGCCACTCCGGCATAAATGTTTCTTCGAACCAACGTGTATGGTAGTTGTCCTCTTGAACATCTTTGTTGCGTGTTAAGGCTTCTAGAATATCAATGTTGGTGTCAATTCCATCGACGACTAGCTCTACTAAAGCACGGTCCAAGAGGGTGAAAGCTTCTTTACGGGTTGGACGATGAACAATGATTTTTCCAATCATTGAATCGTAGTAAGGCGGTAAAGTGTAATAAGGATAAACCGCAGATTCCACGCGCAGTCCTAGCCCTCCGGTTGGTAAGATTAAGCGTTCAATGTGACCAGCAGAAGGACGGAAATTTTCATAAGGATTTTCTGCCGTTAAACGGACCTCAATCGCTATTCCTTCAAAAGTTACGTCCTCTTGTTTGATTTCTAAAGGCATTCCTGCCGCAATCTTGATTTGTTCTTTGACCAGGTCGATTCCAGTGACCATTTCTGTCAATGGATGCTCGACTTGTAAACGCGTATTCATTTCCATGAAATAAAAGTTTTCTTCACTGTCCACCAAGAATTCGATGGTTCCAGCGTTTTCATACCCGATTTCTGAAGCAGCTTTGACCGCTTCTTTGTAAAGTTTCTCCTTAGTTTCCTGGCTCAATGACTGAGCCGGAGCAACCTCAAAAATCTTCTGGTGGTTGTGCTGAATGGAACAATCTCTCTCACCTAAGTGAATGACATTGCCATGGGAGTCTCCGAGTATTTGCACCTCAATATGGCGAGCAGGATAAATAATTCTCTCCATGTAAAGGTTCTTATTACCATATACTGCTTGGGATTCCGCCTGAGCTTGAAAAAACAAGGCTTCAAGATCATCCGCAGTCTCTACGCTTCGCATACCAGTTCCGCCACCACCGTCGGCAGCCTTCACCATAAGGGGATACCCCGTCATCTTGGCGACTTCTTGAGCTTCCTCCAAGGTATAAACGAAATCTTCGCTTCCAGGTGTTACGGTAACGCCGGCTTTAATCATGGTCTCACGAGCATTTTGCTTGTTCCCCATGGCTTCAACCACTTCGCTGGACGGACCTATGAACTTGATGCCAACGTCCTCACACATGGAGATAAAATCACTGCGCTCAGATAAAAAACCATACCCTGGGTGAATGGCTTGGGCACCCGATACAAGGGCTGCACTCAGAATCGCCACGGGGTTCTGGTAAGAATCCAAACTCCTAGCTGGACCGATGGCAATGGCTTCGTCGGCCAATTGCGTGTGTAAAGCGTCCTTATCTGCCTCACTGTAGACAGCGACCGAGGTAATGCCCATTTCGCGCAGAGCACGAATAATTCGTACAGCAATCTCCCCACGGTTAGCAACAAGAACTTTATCAAACATCTTGGACATATTACGCATCTCCAATAAAGAAAGTCATCTCTGCTTCAGCCACCAAATCGTCACCGACGTAGGCATGCCCTTGAGCAACGCCTGCGCGTCCTCTTAAGCGTTTGACCTCCACTTCTAAACGTAAAACATCTCCAGGAACAACCTTTCCTCTAAAACGCACTTTTTCCATGGCGCCGAAGAAAGCTAACTTACCTTTATATTCATCCAGTGCAAGAATTCCAATGCCTCCTGCTTGTGCCATGGCTTCACAGATAAGAACCCCTGGAAAAACTGCTTGCTCTGGAAAGTGGCCTTGGAATAAGTGCTCGTTATAAGAAACATTTTTTCTCGCAACGACACGTTCACCTGGAATCACTTCGTCTACTGCATCAATGAATAAAAAGGGATGGCGGTGAGGTAAAATTTCTTTAATTTCTTCAATAGTATAAATCGACATAAGATCCTCCACTGTTTACGAACTTATTGAATTCGGAACAATGGTTGACCGTATTCAACAACCTCTTCATTTTCAACTAGAATTTCTGTAATAACGCCTTGAGTAGGTGCTTGAATCTCGTTCATGAGTTTCATCGCTTCAATTAAGCAAAGAACGTCTCCGGCTTCTACCTTGTCGCCAACTTTCACGTAGGTTTCAACTTCTGGACTTGGTTGCATGTAAGCAACTCCTACCATGGGTGATGTCACTTCTTCACCAGGTGCTTCCTGGTTGTTAGAGCTTGTAGCTGGAGCTTCAGCAGTTGTCGGCATAGATATAGATTTTTGTGGGCTTTCTGTGGCTGCTGGCGCCGGTGTTTCTGCGCTCGATCCTGCATTTCCTTGAGGCACTTCTTTCGCTAGAATGAGCGAATAATCACCTTCATGATGCTCGAAGTAAGCCAAGGAAGACCGATCAATTTTGTCGATCAGTTCGATTAAATGTGTATTATTCATGAATTATTGACCCTCCCAACGTTTCACAATGATTGAGGCATTGTGTCCCCCGAATCCAAGAGAATTCGACATTGCATATTTTAAATCAGCTTCACGACCTTCATGAGGCACGTAATCTAGATCCATGCCTGCTTCTAAGTCTGGGTTTTCTAACCCGCGAGTTGCTGGAATATATCCTTCCTGCAGTGCTTTCGCAAGAATGATCGCTTCCATCGCTCCAGCTGCTCCGGTCAAGTGTCCCAAATGTCCTTTGGAACTGGAGACTGGAATCTTGGTGTCCTCTCCGAAGACTGATTTGATAGACATGGTCTCCGCTCGGTCATTGATCGGTGTACTAGTTCCGTGGGCGTTGATATAATCAACTTCTGACTTATCAATACCTGCCATTTCGATGGCTAATTCCATGGCTTTTGCTGCACCACTTCCGTCTTCTTTTGGCGCAGTCATGTGGAAGGCATCTGAGTTCGTTCCGTAACCAACGATTTCACCGTAAATTTCAGCGCCACGAGCTTGGGCAGATTCTAAAGATTCAATGAACAGAACGGCTCCACCTTCACTCATGACAAATCCGTCACGGTCCTTATCGAAAGGACGGGAAGCGGTGTTTGGATCTTTGCTTGGTGATGTGGCACGTAAGGATGAAAACCCCCCCATGGCCAATTCGTTAATCGAAGCTTCAGAGCCTCCGGCTAAGGCAGCATCTAAAAGACCAAATTTGATCTTCAAGAAGGCTTCCCCTAACGCGTTCGTTCCACTGGCACAGGCAGTGACGATGTCCAAGCTGGCTCCTTCAGCTCCTGTATTAATGGCTACATTGGCATCTGCCATGTTCCCGATGATCATCGGAATTAAAAGAGGATGCATTCTTCTGGCACCACGATCAATCATGCGACGGGCACCTTTTTCGAGTTCAATGATTCCACCGATACCCGTACTGATAATGGTCCCAACATTTTCTTTGGTCTCATCGTTGATCTCGTACTCACTCATGGCCAACGCTTGAGAAGCTGCTGCCACGGCATACTGAGAGAAGAGGTCCATGCGTGAATATTCACGACGTTCCATGTATTCCGTTGGATCGAAATCTTTAACTTCTCCTGACACATAAATTTCTGTACTGTCAGGATTATAGCGCGTCAATCGGTCAATTCCGGTTTTCATTTCTTTCATGTTGGTCCAAACTGTGTCGACGTCGTTTCCTAGGGGAGTCACTGCTCCGTATCCTGTAATTACTACTCGATGCATTATTCGTAAATCTCCTTTTGTCTCTTACATGTATAAACCGCCATCGATGCTGATGACTTGTCCAGTGACATAGTCTGCATCAATGAGAAAATCGACGGCTTTGGCGATATCTTCTGTCTGCCCGTACTTCTTCATCGGGATCATCTTCAAGGTGGCTTCTTTCACGCGGTCACTTAGTTCATCGGTCATATCTGTTTCGATGAAACCAGGCGCAATGGCGTTGACCGTAATATTACGACCGGCAAGTTCTTTGGCCAAAGATTTGGTCAAACCAACGACACCTGCTTTACTAGCAGCATAATTTGTTTGTCCCGCATTTCCCATGAGACCAGCGACACTACTGATATTGATAATCTTACCAGCGTTTTGGCGGATCATAATAGGTGCCACGTGACGACACATATTGAAGGTCCCTTTTAGGTTGACATTCATTACGTCGTCCCAGGCTTCTTCCTTCATACGCATGATGAGACCATCTTTCGTGATTCCCGCATTGTTAACCATAACATCGATCGTTCCATACTCTTTGCGAACTTCTTTGACAAGACGCTTCGCCTCGTTAAAATTACTGATATCTCCAACCATCTGGCCGACGGGTAAATCAAAACCATCAAACTCAGCCAGGACTTCTGGAGCAATTTCACTGCGGCTATTTAAAATGACTTGATGACCTTTGGAAGCTAAATTTTTAGCGATCCCAAGACCAATTCCACGGGAGCTTCCCGTAATAATACATGTTAATGACATAAAATTAGTGTCCTCCATTTAGAAAATTCTGAATCCTGGCAACATCATCTACCTTATCAAAGACTAGAACTGGTAAATCTAATTGATCGCGTTCAATGAGTTGGCCCAGTGTATTGCCTGGACCGATTTGGATGACGTGGGTAATTCCTTGAGCCATGAACTGATCAATGGTTTGCTTCCATTGGACCGGCTGAGTCATGTGCTTGGATAAGTGATCGCGGACATTGTCCACGGTGTTCACTTCCAGATTCACATTGCTTACGACCGGGATCTTTCCTTTTTGGAAATTCATTTCTTCGAGAATTGGCTCGTAGGATTTACGGGCCTCTTCCATTAAAGGACTATGGAAAGGTCCTTCCACCTTTAATGGCATGACGCGGCGGTAGCCACGTGCACGGGCTTCCTTTCGGAAAGCCTTGGTTGCCTCAGTAGTTCCTGCTAAAATCACTTGATTGTTTGAATTAATATTGGCGATATATAAAGGGGAATCAGTGCTGATTTCCTCGACAAGCGTTTCAATCTCTTCAAAAGGCATGAGCATCACTGCGAGCATTTGAACATTTGTTTCGTTGTTCAACTTCTCACAGACTCGGGACATAATGTCGCCACGTTTCTTTAACAGTGAGAACCCTTCTTCCAAAGATAACATGTTGCTGGCGATTAAAGCGCTGTATTCACCCAAACTTAAGCCAGCCATTACTTGAACAGCTGAATTAAGTTTAGGAGCAATACTATTGTAAATCGCTAGACTGGTTGCTGCGATACCTGGTTGGGCATGACGTGTTTGCTTGAAGACCTCTTGATCTTCCTCAATCCACTCTCGGATAGGATAACCAGTTACTTCTTCAGCCACTTGGTATACCTTCTTCGCTTCATCATAATGTTCAGCGAAATCCAGTCCCATGCCTGGGTACTGAGCTCCTTGTCCATTAAAAATAACCGCTAATTTCATAGATTGCTCCCTTTACTTGATTAATTAAAGAAATTCTGGACTTCTGCTAGGCGTTTCTTCGCACCTACCATGTATCCTTCAATGATTTCTTGACAGGTGGCTTCTTCTCTTACCAAGCCTGCAATTTGTCCGGCCATTAAAGAACCATGCTTGCTGTCACCTTCTTGAACGGCTGCGCGCAAGGAACCTTTTAATAACTCATTCAAACGCTCCAGGTTTGGCTCATCCTTGGCTGCTTCTTCTTTTTCGGCAGCTAGGTATTCACGTGTCAATTGGTTGCGCAATACACTTACCGGGTGACAGGTGATTTCACCATTTTCCACAGTATCTATGTCTCGTGCTTTTAGGATCGCATCCTTAAAGCCTTGATGAATATTGGCTTCTTTGGCGACGAGGAAGTGCGTTCCTACTTGAACGGCATCCGCACCAAGCATCAACGCGGCTCCCATAGTACGTCCATCAGCAATTCCTCCAGCAGCAATTACAGGAATTGAAACCGCATCTACTACTTGGGGGACTAAACTCATCGTTGTTGTCTTACCAATGTGACCACCGGCTTCTGTTCCTTCAACGATGACAGCCTCCGCACCAATGCGTTCCATTCTGCGCGCGAGGGCTACAGAAGCAACGACTGGAATGACTTTAATATCTGCTTCTTTGAAGCGTTCAACGTATTTGCTTGGGTTACCGGCTCCCGTTGTAACGACCTTTACACCGGAGTCATTGACTAAATAATCAACAACTTCGTCGACATGAGGGTTTTGTAGATAAATATTGACAGCAAATGGTTTGTCGGTTTGCTTTTTAGCTTTTTCGACTTCTTCCTTGACCAGCTCCGCATTGCCTCCACCTGTTTCAATGGTTCCAAGGCCACCGGCATTCGAAACGGCACTTGCTAAGTCCGCATCAGAAATCCAAGCCATAGCTCCTTGAAACACTGGGTATTCAATTCCTAATAATTCAGTAATTGCTGTTTGCATGTAATAACTTCCTTAAATAATTATTGTTCTGCTTCGATGAACTTCACTAAGTCACCAACTGTTTCTAATCCTTCATCTGTATCGATTTCAACGTCTAATTCGTCTTCGATTTCAGAAATGATTTGGAAAACATCTAAGCTGTCTGCCTTTAAGTCATTCTCGAAATCTGTTTCGTTGGTGATTTCATTTTTATCAATACCTAATTCTTCTGCGATAATTTCTTGTACTTTTTCAAAAACCATTATAAATTCCTCCTGAATATTAAATCATCATTTGTATTTGACCCCATGAAAGACCTCCACCAAATCCACAGATCACCACTCGAATAGATTGATCCAATGATAAGGTGTCGTTTTTGACCAGGGCATCTATCAAGACCGGAATACTTCCAGCGGATAGATTCGCGACATGTTCGATATTGCTTGGGATCATCTCATCGGAGATGCCAAGCTTACGGCTGAATATGTCCAACAACCTTTTGTTTGCTTGGTGACAAATCAAATAGTCGATGGATTGATCACCTTGCTCAATAAAGCTTTCCAACTCGCGGACCACTACTTGGCTGACGAATTTAAAAACATCACGTCCAACCATCTGCAAGTACTGGTCGCTCTCAGGACTCACTTTATAGGAAATGGCCTGGGTTCTATCTTCTGCCGTGTGAATATCACTGCGATAGCCCGGTAGACCTTGCCCATCGTGTTCAATCAACAACGCTCCAGCTCCATCACCAAACAGGATGGATGTTCGTTTATCGTACAAATCTAAGATATTCGTCATTTTTTCTGCACCAATGACCAACGTGTAACCGTCGGTACTGTCTTTGGACAATTTCTCAGCCAGCTCTAAAGCCATGACAAAGCCGGAACATGCACCATTGACATCCATTCCCCAAGCATTGGTCGCATTAATGCGAGCTTGCACTTCCGCACCGACGGACGGTGAGGGAGAATAAGCTGACATAGTGGCGACAATGACGTGCTTGATTTTTTGAACGACCTCTTGTGAGTCATCAAGTTTGGCCAGCAGATCTTCTGCAGCCTTGGTGGCTAAATCAGCTACCCGCTCATCTTCTTGTGCGAAGTGACGAGCCTTGATGCCAGTTCGTTGACTAATCCACTCATCCGAGGATTCTAAATCGTAAGCTTCTATTAAGTCATCATTGGTTAATCGACGTTCAGGTAAATATGCTCCTGTAGCTATAATTTTACTCATTCATCAAACCTTCTTGCTGAGTCATTAATGCTATCCTCGTGTCGTTTAGGAAACTTTGAAGGCTTCTCAATCCGCGATAAATCGTATCGACTTCTTCCGCGTCAAAGTCTTTCAAAGTGCCTTTGGCCATGTTCACGTGAAATTTTCGGTGGATGCGGTAGAGAACCCGTCCACTTTTCGTCAATTCCACACGAACCACTCGTCGGTCTTCCGGCAAGCGATTGCGTTGAACATACCCTTTCTTAACAAGGTTACGAATGGCGACAGTTAATGTTCCCATGGTAATGTGTAATTTTTCGGCAAGTTCCGATGAACTGGTGCTACCATTCAAACCAATGGCTTGGATGGTATGCATCTCTTTCAAGGATACATCGCTAAAGCTACTAAGCTTCAAAGACATCTCCTCAATAAGATTCATCTCATTGAAAATATCCGCCAATAACACACCAAGATTTCCAAGATAATAATTATCTATCTTTTGCTCCTCAGGACCCATTAATACTGTTCACCTCTCAATCGTTTTGATAATCAAACTATTTGATATTAAGTAGTTTATCTAACCCCCTTATCAAAGTCAATGAAATAAGCAATCTTTCGCGGTTTCTGAGAGCGTTTACACTCTCGAAAGGTGATAGCTACTGGTTTTACGTAGCTTAAGAATTTCTTAAAAAGCTCTTGGAAATCTTTGCATTTAGTCTTTCAGAAGAGAAGTTTATGATTTTTCCAAAATAGATTTGACTCTTGCGGGAAAAAGTTGTAAAATATTTCATATCGTCATCAATAAGTGACGCACACACGCTGTACTTGTAGCTCAGCTGGATAGAGCACCCGCCTTCTAAGCGGGCGGTCGTAGGTTCGAATCCTACCAGGTACGTACTTAACCCATCATTGAGCGACAGGCTCGGTGGTGGGTTTTGTCTATATAAAGAGTTATTGAAGACACGGTCGCCTTCTTCTCTTATTCTGAATAAACTTAATGCTAATTGGTTGGATGTGAAGGAGGCCACTCAATGGAACGTTCAACAACTTATAAACTGTTCCTTTGGTTTTTCTTATTAAGCTTCTCGGCAGGCTATTTGAATGGTGCGACCATGCTCTTATATGCGGTCCCCTCTTCCCATTTCACCGGAAATTTGACCAACCTGATTCTTGACTTCTTTTATCAGGGAGAATTCTGGTACTTCTTTATCATCTACCTGCTGTGTTTCTTTTTAGGGTCTGTTGCTGCTGGAATTATCTTCCCGGTGAACGCCTTTTATCCCGATATCCGTTATAGCATCATTTTGTTTGGGACGGGTAGCGTGTTCTCTGCCTGTAGCCTCCTTCCAATTTATCCACCGATTTTAATGTCTCTGACCACATTTAGCCTGGGCTTACAAAACGGTATGACCATTTTTTATAAAGGCCTTCAAGTGCGAACGACTCACGTCACGGGTAATATTACCGCTTCGGGCTACATGTTTGGCCGTTACTTGCGCTATAAAGACAGCAGTTGGAAATCAGGACTCTTTTTCTTTTACCATGTCGCCTCCTTTGGCGTCGGCAGTACAGTCGCTGCTTTTCTTTTCTTTAAGACTCATTGGAATTTATTATTAATCGTTTCCTTGGTCATCTTTGCAGCTGCCGGTCTTTACTTACACATCCGCCCACTCTTGATTACTGAAGTTCGCACCAGTGAACATGAATATTCATGGAGCAAGGACCAAAAATAACAATCACCACTTGGCAGGGTTGAAAGCGTCGATTCCTTTCTGGGATTCAGTGCTACGACTTGTCGAAGTGGTTTTTTTCTTGCGTTTTTTAGTTTCCAAGATATTTGCAGGTTGGGGTCAGTTATAAACTAAGCTAGTGCACTCACTGCCTCTTCAAACATCTGAGTATGAAAACACCTCCCGGTTCGGGAGGTGTTTATCAATCTTTTAGACGTCGAGGAAGCGACTTAGGAATTCTTGAGTACGGGCTTGTTGGGGGTTGGTAAAGATTTCTTCAGGTGTTCCCTCTTCAGCAATGATCCCGTCATTCATATAAATGACTCGGTCGGAGATATCGCGAGCAAAGTCCATTTCATGGGTGACAACAATCATAGTCAGACCGGTCTCCGCCAGGTCCTTCATCACTCGTAAAACTTCGTCCACCATCTCAGGGTCCAAGGCGGACGTCGGCTCATCAAAAAGTAAGACATCAGGTTCCATCGTCAATGCTCGTGCGATAGCGACCCGCTGTTGCTGGCCACCGGATAACTGGTGAGGCATGGCATGAATGTATTGAGCCATTCCAACATGGGTCAAATATTCCTTGGCTTTTGCCTCTGTTTCTGAACGTGGTTTCTGTAAAACAGTCATAGGCCCTACGACACAGTTTTCTAGAACATTTAAATTGTTAAAAAGATTAAAACCTTGAAAAACCATGCCGATGTGGGAACGGTAGTTGGTCTCTAGATGACGGTTTTTTAAGATGTCTTGGCCATGATAAACGATCTCACCACCGCTGGGTTCTTCCAACAAGTTAATGCATCGCAACAGGGTAGACTTCCCAGACCCCGAAGATCCGATAATGGTGACGACTTCTCCCTTTGCAACGGTCACACTCATATCCTTGAGAACCTCGTTGCTAACAAAAGATTTGCTTAAGTTTTTAATTTCAAGAATTGTACTCATTCTTCAGCTCCTTACTGTGTGGTTTCTTCTTCAGGAAGAGCCACTAATTCGTAACTGCCTCTGCCCGCTAAACGTTTCTCAACCAGCCCAAGAAGTTTGGTCACTGTCCAAGTGAGAATAAAGTAAATAATGGCCGTTACTAAGAACGTTTCGAAGAAACGGTAATTCTTCCCTGCGATGGACGCGGAGGTGAAGTACAACTCGTTGACGGAAATGACGTTCAGGACGGAGGTATCTTTGATATTAATGACAAATTCATTCCCGACGGCCGGTAGAATATTTCGGAAGACTTGTGGCATCACAATCTTTGTCATGGTCTGCCAATGGGTCATTCCGATTGCTTTTGCCGCTTCAAACTGACCAGGATCTATGGAAATGATTCCCCCACGTACGACTTCTGCCATGTAGGCTCCTGTATTGACGGACACAATGATAAAGGCGGCAGTCATAGGGGTCATGTCAATGCCCCAAAGGATGGCACTTCCATAATAAACAATCATGGCCTGAACAATCATTGGCGTCCCACGGAAAATAGAAACATAGGCATTGACCAGCCAATGAACCACTCCAAGAAGCTTGGCTTTGAAGGTTGTTCGTGGCTGCGGAATGGTTCGAACAATTCCAATCAGAAGACCGATGACCAGACCAATCACCGTACCTGTTAAAGAAATTAATAAGGTGTTTTGGGTTCCACTTACATAATTCGGCCAATTGTTCACAAGAATATTCCACATGCGTTCAATAAAGTCAATTGATTCCAAAGGGATCATGCCCACTTTCTATCTTGATATTCAAAAATCATTTTCACAATTTAAGATTGTACCACATTTGAATAAGGGAATCATCCACAATTCAAGGTCTATTCGCAACAA
>CALYPW010000020.1 GCA_945278685.1 uncultured Dolosicoccus sp. | reverse complement strand
GATATGGGAATGTCCAGCGAAGACATTGACGTGATCCACATGGAAACCCCCTACACCATTGGCCTTTCTGAAAGTTACGGATCCTCCGGAAATCCGTCGGGAATGACGGCGCTTGGAATGTTCAAAGCCTTGGAGAGTACAGCCCTTGAACTGAATGGTGACAACCGTCTGGAAGGTTTGACCATTGCCATTCAAGGCGTGGGAAGCGTCGGTATGTTGTTAGCTGAAAGACTTCATGAAGCGGGCGCAAAACTGATTGTGTCCGATGTGAATGAAATGGCCGTTGAAGAAGCGGTCGAACGTTTTGGAGCAGTTGCCGTTGATAAGGATGAGATTCATGGGGTGGAAGCAGACATCTTCTCACCTTGCGGCATTGGTGCCATCTTGAATGACGACACCATTCCTCAGTTAAAGGTCCGAGCAGTGTGTGGTAGCGCCAACAACCAATTGGCCGATGAAATGCCCCATGCCAATATGCTGAAAGATCGTGGCATCTTGTATGCCCCAGATTTTGTGGCCAACGCTGGTGGAGTCATCAGCGCTTCTGACGAGTTGCAAGGTTATAACAAAGACCGTGCCCAGTCCAAAGTTGAAAGAATTTATCAACAAATGAATGATGTGTTTGCCATTGCCCGTGAACAAGACATTACGACGGCAGAAGCAGCAGACATTTTGGCCGAGCGACGCATTGAGAAAATGAAGAACTTGCGCGCTAACTTCCTAATGGACAATCGCAACGCCTACAATTTATAATTTGAGAAACCGTCTGATAAATTCAGGCGGTTTTTGCTTATGACGTATTTTATTGATAAAAAACCTAGGAAAAAAGGCCTCGATGTGATACGATGAACAAGAAAATTTATTGATAGGTGATTGAATGGACACATATTTTCATCAAAGAAATTGGGAAGATTTCGTTTATCAACGTTTGAATGAAATTATTGCCAAATATAGACATGATCCAGATGCGTATGTTATTTTTGACTTTGATAACACCAGTTGTTTTATGGATATCGAAGATAACTTCATGATTTATTTGATGGAACATCTCGGCTACAAATTAAGCCCTGAAGAATTTCATCAGGTATTGACTGATGATTTTTTCCAGAAGGAGTTGGCGTCGTCTTTCGATGCTCGGCGACCGGAATTAACCGGTGAGAACCTAGCTGCTGATATTGCAGAACAATACAGTTACCTGTATGACCATTATATTTCTCGCTCGGATAAGAATGAAGAGCTGTTGGTAAGTGTTAAAGAAAGTCCGCAATATCAGACGTTCCGTGCTAAATTGCGTTATTTTTATACCTATGTCAATACTTACTTTGTGCGCCAACCTAACAAAGGGTGGCTGACCTACCTCTTTGCGGGCCACACAGTGGAAGAACTACGCCAACTAGCTAAAGCTTCCTTAAAAGAAGCCCTTGCCAGACCTTTTGAACAGGTGGAGTTCCGTTCGTCGGATCAATTGCCTGGCCGATCGGGTGAGGTTCGTGCCTTCTTCCAGAGTGGGCTACGTTTCCCGCAGGAATTGGTTGATCTTTTCCAAGTACTTCATCGGTCCCAAATTTCTGTTTACATCGTTAGTGCCAGTCCCAAAGAATTGGTTCAGGTGGCAGTGGAGGAATATGGCTACCAGGTCCCAGAAGATCAGATCATTGGCATGGTCTTCCAAACATCACAAGAAGGAAAGATCCTTCCCCAAATGGCTCCAGATTCCCCCATCACGCGTGGTGAAGGAAAAACTCAGGCAATTCAAGAAGTGATTATGCCACGCCATCACGGGCGCGAACCTATCGCCATGTTTGGGGACAGTCTGGGGGATTATCACATGATGAAAACCTTCAAACATGCCGATTTAAATGTCCTTTTCAACCGACTCATGAACGACAATTTTAGAAACCTTGTGGAACAAGCCGTTCAACAATATCGCCAACCCCAGGCGCAGTTTGTTCTTCAAGGACGTGATGACAACCAAGGGTGTTTAAGAAGAAGTCCTGAATCGATTCCTTTTGGAAAGTCTTCAGGCGGTTTATATCCAGAAAACATTCAAGAATAAGGAGATTATGACAATGACTCGTGCTTATAATTTATCTGCAGGTCCAGCGATTTTACCCATCGAAGTGTTAGAAAAAGCTCAAGCTGAAATGCTGAATTACAAGGGATCAGGAATGTCTGTCATGGAATTGAGCCACCGCAGCCAATATTTCGAAGAAATCATTGAAGCAGCAGAAGCCAACCTGCGCCAACTGTTGGACATCCCCTCCAACTATAAAATTTTGTTCTTGCAAGGGGGTGCCAGTATGGCCTTTACCACCTTGGTGATGAACCTGCGAAAAACAGGCAAGGTTGCCTACGATGAAGGTGGAAATTTCGGAAAGAAAGCTTTGGAAGCTGCCTTGGAATTAAAAGAAGCTTACGATTTACAAGTCGATGTCGTGGCATCTTCCGCCTACGCCAACTATATTCATTTGCCTGAACTCCCAGAAGAATTGTCAGAGGATTACGATTACTTACATATTTGTTCCAATAACACCATTGAAGGTACCCAGTACCGCGAATTCCCGAATTATGAAGGGGTTCCTTTGGTGGCAGACATGAGTTCGGATCTATTGTCCAAGCCCATCGATGTGCGTCAATTCGGTATGATCTACGCCGGCGCACAGAAGAATTCAGGAATCGCTGGCTTGACCTTGGTCATTATTCGTGAAGATTTGTTGAACTTGAACGCCGATTTGCCAGTGATCTTCAATT
This sequence comes from uncultured Dolosicoccus sp., assembly GCA_945278685.1. Lineage (GTDB taxonomy): Bacteria > Bacillota > Bacilli > Lactobacillales > Aerococcaceae > Dolosicoccus. The sequence goes on along the minus strand of CALYPW010000020.1, from coordinate 12,497 downwards.
ACAATACTTATGCAAAAGCCAACTCCCTCTACAACACACCCTCCACCTATCCAATTTATATTCATAAATTGGTGACGGATTGGTTGATTGAGCAGGGCGGATTGGAAGCAGTCAATCAGAAGAACATCGAAAAAGCTCAAATCCTTTACGATTACTTGGACGAATCTGAGTTGTTCAAGTCCCCCGTCAAGAAAGAAGATCGCTCGGTCATGAATGTGCCATTTATGACTGGTGACGTGGATTTAGATGCCAAGTTTATCGCCTTGACTGAAGAACACGGTTTCCGGAACTTGAAAGGGCATCGTTCAGTGGGTGGCATGCGTGCCTCCATCTACAACGCTTTCCCTCGAAAAGGGTTGGAACATCTGGTTGAATTAATGAAAAAATTTGAAAAGGAACATCAATAATGACTAAATATCAGATTAAAACTTACAACAACATTGCCCTCGAAGGATTGGAAAGATTCTCCAAAAGAGAATTTATTCTGAATGAAACCAATGATCCTGAAGGAGTTATCTTGAGAAGTTATAACTTGCATGAAGAGCCCATCAACGACTCTTTACTGGCAGTCGCCCGTGCCGGAGCAGGTTATAACAACATTCCTGTAGATGCCATGGCAGATGCTGGAGTCGTTGTCTTCAATACTCCGGGTGCTAACGCTAACTCTGTGAAAGAATTGGTCCTCTCTTCCATGATTGCTCATTCTCGTAACATGTTCGAAGCCAAAGACTGGGCCGACCAATTAACAGGCGATGATATTCCGACACAAGTGGAAGAAGGAAAGAGCCAATTCCAAGGATGGGAAATCCGTGGAAAAACCATGGGAGTCATTGGACTGGGTTCCATTGGTCACCTAGTGGCCAACGATGCGCAAGCGCTCGGAATGAACGTGATCGGCTACGATCCTTTCATCAGTGTTGAAGCGGCCTGGAAAATCAACCAATACGTGGAACAAGCACCTTCCTTAGAAGAAGTTCTACAAAAGTCTGACTACATTTCCATTCACGTGCCTTATACTGAAGATACCCATCATTTACTGGATGCCCACGCTGTCAAGTTGATGAAAGATCACGCCGTTCTCTTGAACTTCTCAAGAACTGATTTGATTGACGAGGAAGCAGTGGTAGAGGCTCTCAATCATCAACGTCTAGGTTCTTACATTACAGACTTCCCCAATGATGCGGTCATGAATAACGACAAATGTGTCTTATTGCCCCACTTGGGAGCTTCAACCTTGGAGGCGGAATCGAATTCTGCCATCATGGCGGCCGACCAGCTGAAAGCTTATTTGCAAAAGGGAGAAATCACCAACTCGGTGAATTATCCCAATGTACAAATGCGTATGAGTTCACCGACTAGAATCTCTGTATGTAACCGCAACGTCAAGAACATCATTGCCTATCTGACTAGCTTATTGTCTGATCAGGAAATCAACATCGACCGCATCATCAACAAATCCCGTGGCGATTTAGCTTATACCTTGGTAGATATTCCAGAAACTAACGAAGAAAAGCTTCAACAAATCATTAACGATTTAAGCGAACAAGAAGGAATCCTGAAAGCTCGTTTAATCTTTGATAAAAAGCACGATGCTTGGTACCAATAATTTAAAATAAATGGAAGTCTCGGCTCACGCTGAGGCTTCTTTTTTGTTATAATGGTTTGAATTGCACCTAACCTCTTAAATACACCAAAAGACTAAATTTACATTTTAAAATGATCATTCATAAGGAGGAAATGTCATCAAACTGATCGATATGAGGAAATTGATTCTATGTTTAATGCTTCTTCTAACGACTCAAGCGCTGGTGGGTGGTTCGTTCTCGAATGCGCTTGAGTGCGAAGGAGCTTTGCCGGCGAATGCGCATCGTTTGCACCGATCAGAAAGTAACAGTCAACCCGTGTCCTTGGTCCGTGTGGTCGATGGCGACACCATCCTATTGAACATTGATGGGGTAGAAGAGCGGGTCCGTTTGATCGGGATTGATACGCCTGAATCTGTGCATCCGGATAAGAGCCTCAACTCCAGCTTTGGTCACGAAGCCACCGATTACGTTAAAAATCTGTTGGCGCAAACGGAGTCCACCTTGTACCTGGAGTTGGATGTTCAAGAAAGAGACCGCTACGGTCGACTCCTAGGCTATCTATGGCTAGACGACCAGATGCTTAATGAGACCTTGTTGATTGACGGCTACGCCCAAATTTTAACTTACCCTCCCAATACTCGCTACGTAGATGCTTTCATTGAAAGTTCCCACTTGGCTCGAGAAGCCGGGAAGGGCTTCTGGGCGGCAGATACTTCAGCCTTTACAGGTGAAGAAAGTTCGAACAACGACGTCACTGCAAGCAATTTCTCTAGCGAGCGGACCTACATTGCCAATGCCCGTACAGGCGTGTTCCATGAGTCTTCTTGCAAGAGTGTCAAGCAGATAGCGGAACACAACAAAGTTTCCATCTCTAGCCGCGAAGAAGCAGAAAGATTGGGCTATCGTGGCTGTAAAAATTGTAACCCCTAAGTAATTGAGAAAGGAATTTCACATGACTGATACACAAAAAAGATATTTCCCGATTCCCTTATTAATCCTCATGGCCTTTGTGCCTTTTGTTGCGATTGTTAGTGAATTAATGCCTTCGGGCATCTTGCCACAAATGAGTGAAAGTTTTGGTATTCCCATTGGCCGTGCGGCTCAAATCGTTGGTATTTATGCCATTAGTGCAGCGGTCTTAACCATTCCGGTCGTCTTCAAAACCACTCATTGGAACCGTAAAGCCCACTTGTTAACTACCCTTAGCTTCTTTGCGGTGGCCACCTTGGGTGTGGGCTTGACCACTAACTTCTACGTTGCCTTGTTGTGGCGAGTGCTTGGGGGTTTGTGTGCGGGTGTCTTGTGGTCCACCATTGCTGCATACGGCATGAAGATTGTTGATGAAGCATTAAGTGGGACAGCCACTGCTCTCATTATGGCAGGAACTCCGATTGGATTAAGTTTGGGAATTCCTCTCTTAACCAAGTTAGGATTATCCAAGGGCTGGTCCATGAGTTTTTATGGCTTGTCAGCCTTTCTCATTCTTTTAATTATCTTAGGCGCCATCTTCCTTCCATCCATTGAAGGAGAGCGCTTGGACAATGATTTTTCATTTATAGAAATGCTGAAAAAACCGGGAATTTCCATTATCAACGCCATCACCTTGTTCACCATTGTGGGTCACTATTCCGTCTATGTCTACATTGTGAACCTGACAGAGACCATCCAATTTGCGGCGTCACTGGAAACGGCTCAGACCTTGTTTGGAATTGGATCCATCATCGCCGTCGTGATTAACTTGCTCTTTATTGATTCCCATTTCAAGGAATTATTGCTGGCAACCATTGGAATCAGTGCCATTTCCTTGGCAATCTTCTTATTCGTAGATAATCATTTCTTACAATCGGCCAACTTCCTGATTTGGGGAATGACTTTCTCATCGTCAACGACTATCTTCTTGAATGGTGTTTCGCGTCAAGTGGATCAAGGAAAAGACGTGGCAATCGCCGTCTTCGAGAGTGTCTTTAACGTCTCCATTATGTTTGCCAGTTCGCTGGGTGGCTTCTTATTGACCAGTTACAACATGACCGTTGTGTTGGTGATTGCGGTTATTAGTTTCACCATTGGGTTTTTCTTAACGATGGCGACTCGTCACAAGATTCGATAAACACAAAATGACCTCTTGAAAAATTCAGGAGGTCTTCTCTTTTATATTCTAAGATTTGTTTGAATTTCCTAGAGAATAATTTAGAAAACTCAACCATCAAAACTCCCGAAGGTGCCCATCATCGATGTGTATTCTTCGGGAGTTTGACAGTTATTTAAAGACAATTTGGTAATTTTCTTGGATATCCTGGGAGAAATTCAGCAGTTCGCAAATGCCTTTTTCGGCATTTGCTTTTGCTTCAATCAATAAACCTTTGTCGATGGCTTTCTTTTCAGTTTCCTTCTTTTGATCATCGGAAAAGGCGATAAAATCATCCAGAACGATTTCGTTGAAGACAGAGGATTTTTCATCCAAGACTTGGGTGGAATCTTCTTCAATGCCGTGGGCAAGAATTTCTGCCGGAGGAAGGGTAATTTGAATTTCATCGTCCGTCACCGTAATTTCGGTATGCGCCAGTGGAATTCCTGCGTGAATAATGCCGTCATAACTGACAAGAAATCGTTTGGAGGTAAAGGGAACTTTCCAGCCATAGAATTCGCGGGTGTTTTCAAAACTTGCGGTGTTGTGGTAATAGTATTTAGTAGTGATTAAGTCAGAGGCTTCTTCCAAGCGTGTGCCAATCAAGTCAGAAGTTACCTCAGCACGTTGATTGAAGGGATTGCTGGAACGTAAGTAAAAAAATCCTCCCAATAAGGCCAAGACGACCAATCCGATGCTGAGCGCTCGAAGTCGAAAGCGGTTGTTCATCAATCATTGCTCCTATCCTAGGTTCTTATGCTTATTATCAGTCTTTCGGAGAAGAAATTCAATGTTAGAAACTACAATCTTCCCAAAAATCATCCTTAAGTCATAGGAAACCATGGGACACTAACTGACGGTAAACCTTAGCGACTGGCAAACCGAGAATGGTATAGTAATCCCCATCAATTTTTTGAATGAGAAGGGCACCTTGGTCGCCGATGCTGTAACTGCCTGCTTTATCCAAGGGTGAGCCGGTATCCACGTATTCTTGAATCAATTGTTCTTGGAGATTGTCCAAGGGATTAAAGTAGACCTTGGCGCTGTCTGCAAAGGTAATGCTTGTTTCTTGGCTTTGAATGGAGATGCCGGTGTAGACTTTGTGGTAACCATCTTTTGACAGTCGCTGAAGAGTTCTTTGTGCATCTGTTTCATTCTCAGGTTTTCCGATGATCTCACCGTTTTTGGTGGCAATCAAGGTGTCAGCACCGATGGTCACACCCTCCGGATGCAAGGAGAGGATGGCTCGGGCTTTGGCTTGGGCCAGGCCTTTGACGAGGCGCACGGGTGAGATTTCTGTCGATTCCTGGAAGGACTCATTCAGTATTTCTTGACGGAGTCTCTCCTCGTCAATGTCTGCGGCCTGACTGGCAAAAGATTCCACAATGGTGGCTAATAGTTGTTGGCGTCTAGGGGATTGACTGGCTAATATGATGGCTTTCATGGACTCACTTCCTTTCCATTAGTTTACAGAACGATCGGTCAGATAACGAATTTAAGAATTTTATCTTTGGCGGATCATGTTGGTTTATTTTGTACTCCAAACTTGTTATAATAATCACAAGTATAGCAAATCAATGAATCGGAGTGATTATATCAAATGAAAGTTGTAATTATCGGGACAAACCACGCAGGGATTGCTGCAGCAAATACCTTGCTGGACAATTATCCGCAAGCAGAAGTGGTCATGCTGGATCGTAACAGTAACTTGAGTTATTTAAGCTGTGGAACAGCTCTTTGGCTCGGTCGTCAAATTGATGGCTATGAGCATTTATTCTATACCAATGCGGAGGATTTCAAAGCCAAGGGCGCCAAGATTTCTCTTGAAACCAACGTGACGGGCATCGATTTCGATCAACAAATCGTCACTGCGGTCAAAGACGGGAAAGAATTCCAAGAGTCCTATGACAAGTTAATTCTAGCAACAGGTTCTCATCCAATTAACCCCAAATTACCAGGGGCAGACTTAGAAGGCATGTACTTCCTTAAACTCTTTCAAGATGCTCAGAAAGTAGAAGAAGAGCTTTCAAACGATGATGTTCACAAAGTAGCCGTCCTCGGGGCAGGCTACATTGGGGTGGAATTTGCAGAAGCTGCACAACGCCGTGGCAAAGAAATTCACTTGTTCGATGCCGAAAATTATCCATTGGCCAGCTACTACGACGAAGAATTCGGTCAAATGATGGGCAAGAATCTGCAAGACCACGGGATTCATACCCATTTTGGTGAATTAGCCAAAGAATATTTAGGAAAAGACGGGCGTGTCACCGGCATTAAGACGGATCACGGGGAATATGACGTCGACATCGTCATCAACTGTATCGGTTTTGCACCCAATGCAGACCTTGGGGAAGGCCATCTCGCTAAATTCGACAACGGCGCCTACTTGGTGGACCGTCATTTCCAGACCAGCGATCCCAACGTTTATGCCATTGGAGACTGTGCCAACAACTACTCCAATGCTCTCCAAGCGCCAGCTTACAGTGCCTTGGCAAGTAATGCTGTGCGCTCAGGAATCGTTGCCGGACACAATGTCGGAGGTACTGATCTGGAAGGTGTAGGGATTCAAGGCTCCAACGGTATTAAGATTTACGACCTCAACATGGTATCCACAGGGCTTTCTGAGAAGGCTGCCAAAGCTGCCGGTTACAAGGTAGGTGTCAGTGATTTCGAAGACACCCAACTTCTAGGTTTTATGAAAGAAAAACAGCCGGTAAAAATCCGTCTTGTGTTCGACACAGAGACCCGTCGTTTACTGGGAACCCAAATGGCTTCTGAGTACGACATGTCCATGGGAATTCACATGTTCTCCTTGGCCATTCAAGAAGGATTAACGGTGGACCGCTTGGCCCAGCTGGACATCTTCTTCTTGCCTCATTTCAACCAACCTTATAACTACATGACCTTGGCCGCGCTTCAAGCCAGTGCCAAAGATTCAGAGGAATAATTTTGAATCTCTCCAACCTCTGCCGATCGGCAGAGGTTTTTGTTTTTTTTTAAATGCACTAATGCTCATGAACATATCTTATAATGAAGAGTGAGAGGAGGGACGCGATGATAAAACTTATTCGACAACGATTGTTCCAATTAATTCCCATCCTGATTGGAATCACTGTTGTGTCCTTTTTGATGATGAAGTTAACGTCGGCAGATGCCATTGACCGCATGTATCAGATGACTGAAAGCGTTGTGTCTGAATCGGTCAAAGCTTCCCAAAGAAAGGAACTTTACTTGGATCAACCGCTGGTGACGCAATATATCCGATGGATGAAAGAACTCTTGACAGGAAACTTAGGATTTTCCTTTATTTCCAAACGTCCGGTCGTGGAAATTTTCCTTGAGAAACTTCCTTCAACGATGAATCTGTGTCTGTTTTCCTTGGGAGTCACCTTGTTGGTGTCTATTCCCATCGGCATCTTCAGCGCACTTAATGCCAATCGATTGCCAGATTATGTGGTTCGTATCCTTGCCTTGTTCGGGAATGCGATGCCTAACTTTTTTGTGGCCATTATTTTAATTTATATCTTCGGATTAAAATTGGGTTGGTTCCCCATCATCAATGTTAGTCGGGTCAACCAGAGCGTGATCCTTCCAGGCTTGACATTGGCGATCAGTATGAGTTCAAAATATATCAAACAAATTCGAATTTTCACCTTAGATGAACTGAACAAGGAATACGTCGTCGGTGCTCTGGCGCGTGGCGTGCCCATGAAGCAAGTGTTGCGTAGCAGTGTCTTGAAGTCCGTGGCTTTTTCCTTGCTGTCCTTAGTATCTATTTCTTTTGGATCTTTATTAGGTGGGACAGCGGTCGTGGAGACGATTTTTATGTTGGATGGGGTAGGGAAGATGGCCATCGACGCCATTCGGATGTCTGACATGCCCATTATTCAAGCCTATGTTATCTGGATGACCTTGATTTTTGTGGGCGTTCATTTGTTGGTAGACATCCTCTACTATTATCTGGATCCACGGGTGCGTTTACAGGGGGTGAAGGGTTGAGATGAGCCAATATTTTAAGCGTTACGGCAAACTTTATTTGTCAGGCGCAGTGGTCTTAGGAATTCTTGGAATCATTTATTTGTTTCCAATTTTAAATCCTACTAATCCTTATGCCCAACACTTGCAACAGGCAGCGCAGCCACCCAGTTCTCAACATCTCATGGGAACGGATCTCTACGGACGAGACCTTTTCGTTCGGAGTATGTATGGGGGTCAAACCACGATTACGTCTACCTTCGTTTTAACGGGGGCGAGCCTATTGGTGGGAACCATTGTGGGCTTGTATTGTGGGTTTTATGATCATTGGTTGGCGAAAGTTCTCCTGAGGATCGTGGATATCTTTCTGGCTTTCCCAGGCTTGATTTTTGCCATTGCCATTGCCAGTATCTTGAATCAAGGAATGTCCGGCGCTGTGCTGGCCCTCGCCTTGGTGGCTTGGCCCAAATACACCCGGTTGGTGCGAGGAAGTGTTCTGATTGAGATGAAGAAGTCGTATGTGGAAGCCTCCCGAATGTCGGGAATGAGCGATGCTCAGCTTCTATTTGGCAATGTTCTTCCGAACATCATCCGTCCAGTCATTGTGACAGGAATTTTGGACATAGGCACTTTTCTCATGGAATTATCTTCCTTGTCTTTCTTAGGACTGGGGGCGAAGCTTCCGACCATTGAGTGGGGAGCCATGATGAACGAAGGAAAGCGGTATTTCCAGACGGCTCCTTGGTTAATTTTTGGACCAGGACTTTTAATTGTTATTTTTGTTGCCAGCATCCATCTTTTCGGAGATGCCTTGAATGATGCTTTAGACCCAAAAGAAAGTAGAGATTAATGATGAAGAAATTCAATCAATTATGGGCTTTATGCCTCTTAATGGTTTCAATGCTCACATTTGGAATCTTAGGGACAACCGTACAAGCTGCGGAACCTTTTGTTTATGGAACCACCGCCTACGGTCCCAGTATGTTAAACGTAGGGACGAACCCTCACGATGGATACGTGGGATGGTCAACTATCCGCTACGGTGTCGGTGAAACCTTATTCAAATTCAACGACCACATGGAACCAAAACCCTGGTTGGCGGAGAAATTTGAGCACATCGATGATAAAACTGTTGAGATCACCGTCAAAGAGGGTGTAACTTTCAGTAATGGTAAGGAAGTCACGGGAGAGGCAGTCAAAGCCTGCCTGGATCATCTGATGGAAGTTCATGAAAGAGCTGCCGCAGACTTGCAAATCACCAACATTGAAGCGGATGGCCAGGTAGTGACCATTACAACCGATGCCGCTCCTGCTTTAATCAACAACTTGAGTGACCCTTACGGATGTATCATTGACATGGAAGCTGGCGGATTGGAAGACAATAAAGTCATCGGTACAGGTCCTTACTTGGTTGATGATTTCTCAGACACAGAAATGAACTTAACCGCTAATAAAGACTATTGGGCAGATCCAAAGCCAACCGTTGAAAAGGTCAAAGTTCTATCCATTACTGACGGAGACACCTTGACCATGGCCCTTCAAAACGGTGAAATCCAATTGGCACAAGGAATGCCTTATGCCAGTTATCCACTGTTTGAAGGCAACGATGCCTTTAAGATGGATTCAACATCCACGTCAAGGGTTTACCAAATTGCCTTTAACTTTGAAACAGAGGCCTTGAAGGATCACCGTGTCCGCGAAGCGATTGCCTATGCAGTGGACAAACATTCTTTCGCAGATGTTCTTCTAGAAGGAAATGGTGCCCCTACTCAAACACCGTTCCCAGAAAGCTACAACTTATATACCTCTGACTTCCCCATTCATGAATTCAACTTAGAAAAAGCACAAGAATTGTTGAAAGAAGCCGGATGGACAGAGAAAAACAAGGACGGCATCCTCGAAAAAGACGGAAAGCCTTTGAAACTTCGCTATTTAACCTACGGTGCCCGCCAGGAATTGCCATTACTGGCTGAAATGGTTCAAGGCAGCCTGCAAGAAATCGGCATTGACCTGGAAGTGACCGTTACTGACGATTATAAGAAGGTCTTGGAAGAAGGAAAATTCGATCTTTTCTCCAATGCCATAGTCACTGCACCCACTGGAGATTCCCAGTACTATCTGATGACCCACTTGGGAGACAGCGACTACAACGAAGGTCACTACCACAACAAAGATGTCGAGAAGTTATTGAAAGAATTAACAACCACGGTTAAACGTGACGACCGTGTGGCATTGACCGACAAAATCTTGAAACAAATGGATGAAGACATCCCATATATCTATACGGCTCACTTGAAGATGACGCTCATTATGGATAAGAATGTCGAAGGTGTTCATGCTCACCCGACCGATTACTATGAAATTACTTCTGAGTTGTCTTGGAAGCAATAAACATTGGGTCAATGACTCTCATGCGATGAAAGGAGGGGACTTATGACCCTCGTGTACAACGATTTAAGTGTTGCCTATGGCGATCAGTATGTCCTGAAGGATGTTCATTTAACGGCCGATCCTGGGGAAACGACCGTGATTGTTGGAATCAGCGGAAGCGGCAAGAGTACCTTGTTAAGAAGTACCCTCCAATTGTTGCCTCCTGCGGCAAAGATTGTTAAAGGCACCATTACTTACAAAGGGAAGGTCTTAAATGAACTGAAGCAGCAGGATTTACAAGGCATTCGTGGATCAAAAATAGGCATGATGTTTCAGCAACCGGGTCTCTATTTTTCACCAGTGCTGCGCTTGGATCACCAAATTAAAGAAACTCTGAAAGCCAATGATTATCCAGAAATGGATCGCCACCAAGAAATTCTTCTCCAATCTTTTGAGCGCATCGGTTTGGAACATGGAGAGCGGATCTTATCCAGCTACCCCTTCGAATTGTCCGGTGGAATGATTCAAATGATGAGTCTCATGCTCGTGTCCATGTTGGCACCTGATTTCATCCTAGCAGATGAACCGACCAGTGCTTTGGATGTGATTCATCAGAAATATGTCTTGGACGAGCTCCTACGCCTTCAAGAAAGACAGGGCGTGGGAATCTTACTAGTCACCCACAACCTTAGAATCGCCCGAGACTATGGGGATAAAATCGCCATTATGGATGAAGGAAGGATTGTTGAAAGTGGGCCGGCCGAACAGATCATGTCATCGCCCCAACATCCAACCACTCAAGCATTGATCCGTTCCCTCGAGCAATTGGAAGAAGGTCGATCACTATGACAGAAACTCTTTTAAAGGTCAGTCATCTTTTTAAGAAATTTTCGGACCACGATTCTTATTACGCTTTAAAAGGAATCAATTTTGACTTGTTAAAAGGTGAATGTTTGGGAATTATTGGCGAGAACGGCAGTGGCAAGAGTACGCTCTCGCGCATCATCACTTTGTTGGAAACTCCCACTCAAGGAGATGTCTGTTTCCAAGGCTTTTCTATTTTGGATTATAATAAGAAAGCGAAACGGGCTTACTACAAAGACGTGCAAATGATCTTTCAAAATCCCTACGCTTCCTTTAATCCCTTGAAGACTTTTGGCTATTCTTTGAAGAATGTTTACCATAACCAAGGGTATCCCTCACAAAAGGCTGAATCAGCAGCTCTTCAACTGTTAGAAAGGGTCCGGCTGGATGCAAGCTTTATGAAGCGATACCCTCACCAAGTCAGTGGGGGACAGTGTCAACGAGTCGCCATTGCACGCGGCTTAGCGGCATCTCCGAAGTTGTTGATTTGTGATGAAATCACCAGTGATTTGGATATGATCACGAAGACCTCCATCGTTGAATTAGTCGGAGAGCTTCAGAAGGCTTACGACTTGACCGTCTTGTTTATCTCCCATGACATTGGTTTGGTCAAATATCTGTGCGATCGAATCCTGGTGTTAAAAAACGGTGAGATTTTGGAAGAGGGATCGGTTCAAAAGGTCTTTAAAAATCCTCAGCATCCCTATACCCAACAATTAATTGACTATGGATTATAATTCCAATCATTACTCATTGATGGCTGATTCAGAGTGGGTCATCAATGAGTATTTTTATGCCATTTATTCCATGAGCAGATCATTTTTACTAATGGCTTGTGTGTGTTATATTGAAGCTACAAAAGATAAAGGAGAGGATCACGATGAGTTTTACATTGCCTGACTTACCCTATGCCTACGATGCTTTGGAGCCAGTCATTGATAAAGAAACCATGGAATTTCACCATGACAAACATCATCAGACTTACTTAACCAATTTGAACAAAGCCATTGAAGGTACTGAATGGGAAGACAAAGAATTGGAAGAGATCATTGCAAACTTGCAGGAACTTCCAGAAGATATCCGCACAGCTGTTCGCAACAACGGTGGTGGCCATTATAACCACACCTTGTTCTGGGAAGGGATGCAAGCACCTTCAAATGATAATGAGGTCCCTGCTAAATTGGCAGAAAAACTGACCGCCGCCTTCGGTTCAGTGGATGCATTTAAAGAACAATTTGAAGCCACCGCAACCGGGCAATTTGGTTCCGGCTGGGCATGGTTGGTCGACCATGACGGCGAATTAGAAATCGTTGGCACGCCTAACCAAGACAACCCATTGACGGACGGTAAACGTCCATTGTTAGGGCTTGACGTCTGGGAGCACGCCTATTACTTAACTTACAGAAATGCGCGCGCAAAATAGGCCCAAGAATTCTGGAAAGTGGTCAACTGGGACAAGGTCATTGAACGCTTGAACCAGTAGCATTTGTCATAACACCATATAATCCTAACTCTCTAGAAAGAGTTAGGATTTTTTATGAAGCATTTATATTCATTTTGAGAGTCGATCGTGAATA
>CALYPW010000019.1 GCA_945278685.1 uncultured Dolosicoccus sp. | reverse complement strand
TAGCAGCTAGCCATGATATTCCGACTTTCGAACTTGAGGATTATTTCCAAGAGGGAAGAATTGTCATTCATAAGGCCATCGCACTGTATTCCGAAGAGAAAAACGCTTATTTTGCGGGTTTTCTCAAAATGAAATACCAGCATAGACTCTATAATTTATTGAGGCATCATTGTGCCGCTAAACGTGGCGGAACAACAAGACCAGCCTCTTTAGACCATTTAATAAATAATGATGAGGACTTTGAACATATGAGTGGAGATAATTTTATAAAAGATAACAAAATAGTATCACCGGAGGCCCTGGTGGCTATCCGCGAAAAAACAAATAACTACTACATTGACCTTTCGGACTTAGAAGGCAAAGTGATGTGTTGTTATTTGGATGGACTATCGATTAAAGAAACAGCCGAAAAGTTACAGGTCAAGGAAACACAAGCCAGAAGTGCTTATGACCGATGCCGTCAAAAGCTTCGAAAGCTCCTGTAGCTCCAAGTATTTTCTTGACAAGTCATGCTAAACGGATTAGTATTTACATTAACGTTATAGAGATATAACCTTTTAAGGAGGAGTATAAATGCCTCGCAAAAACTCAGCGTTAGCCTGTAGCGAATGTGGTCAGAGAAATTACAAGATGACCCCGACGCGCATGGGAGAAGCCCAAAGATTAGAGATTAAAAAATATTGCAAATACTGCAATAAGCATACGTTACACAAAGAAACTAAGTAATAAGGGAGTGATTCGCGTGGGATACTTAGGAAAGGTTATCAGAGAAATGAAACAGGTCACTTGGCCTACTTCTATTGAAATTAACCGCTACACGGTCACTGTTATTACTTTCGTCGTATTATTCGGTACTTATTTTGCAGGATTAGACTTTGGTTTTTCAAAGCTAATCGAATGGATCTCAAATCTATAAAAGAGTATCTTTTCAAGGTGATAAAAGTTATAATGTAACTGTCGATACAAGAAAACCTACAAACTGTAGGTTTTTTTATTTTGCCTATAAAATCTAAAAGGAGACAAGAGATGGATACACAAAAGGCGTGGTACGTGTTACATACTTATTCTGGTTATGAGAATAAGGTCATGGAAAACATCAATATGCGTAAAGAGAGCATGAACATGCAAGACAATATTTTCCGCATTATGGTACCTGAAGAACAAAAAATTGAGAAGCGAGAAGATGGCACTGAGAAAGTGACAGTTACGAAAACTTTCCCAGGCTATGTGCTGATTGAAATGATCATGTCTGATGAGGCGTGGTTCATTGTTAGAAACACCCCAGGCGTCACAGGATTCGTTGGATCCCATGGTGCTGGGAGTAAGCCTTCCCCCCTATTAGAGGAGGAGATCGGCGTTATTCTAGGAGACATCAAATTACCACCACCGGCCATCGAATTGGATGTGGAAGTTGGAGATCGTGTTAAAATTACCGACGGCGCATTTGAGGGCATGGAAGGAATGGTTGAGGCGCTGGATGAAAACAGCCAGACCTTAGAAGTCATCATCGAAATGTTCGGTCGAGAAACCGTTGCAGAAATTGAATATAGCCAAGTGGAGCCTTTAAACCTCTAAAAACCCCGTTACACAAAGAAGAAAATCTCGAGAAATGTAGATAGCAACTATAAATCTTGTATTTAATCGATAAAGCACTTGTAAAGATCTAAAGTTTTGGTATGATGTTCAAGTACGTCCAAATGCACGTACATGAGTGGGAGGGTAAACACCCGTTTACCACATCACGAACTAAAATTTACAGGAGGAATGTTTCGTGGCTAAAAAAGTCGTAAATCAAGTTAAATTACAAATTCCAGCCGGCCAAGCAAGCCCTGCTCCACCCGTTGGACCAGCATTGGGTCAGGCGCAAGTTAATATCATGGAATTCACAAAGGAGTTCAACGCTCGTACTCAAGAACAAGCAGGAATGATTATTCCAGTTGTTATTGATGTTTATGAAGACCGTTCGTTCACCTTCATTACTAAGACTCCTCCTGCGCCAGTCCTATTAAAGGAAGCTGCAGGAATTAAGTTAGCGTCTGGAACGCCTAACACCGAAAAAGTTGGGTCAGTAACGCGTGATCAAGTGAAAGAAATTGCAGAACTAAAAATGCAAGACTTAAACGCTGCAGACGTAGAAGCTGCTATGCGCATGGTCGAAGGTACTGCACGTTCAATGGGAATCACAGTCCAAGACTAAGCAACTAGCAGTTTCTCGCCCCGTATTTCTAGCGGGAGTGGGAGGTTCAACCGTTAACACCACCAAATAGGAGGAAAATTTAAACATGGCAAGTAAAAACATGAAAGCGGCATTAGAAAAAGTAGACCGCCAAAAAAGATACTCACCATCAGAAGCAATCGAATTAGCCAAAGAAATTGACTTTGCTAAGTTCGATGCAACTGTTGAAGTATCATACAATTTAAACATTGATGTGAAACAAGCAGATCAACAAATCCGTGGAGCAATGGTATTGCCAAACGGGACTGGTAAGACACAAACTGTTGTTGTAATCGCAACCGGTGAAAAGGCTGAAGAAGCAAAAGTAGCTGGCGCAGATTACGTTGGAGACACAGACCTTATCGAGAAAATTGATGATGGGTGGATGGGCTTCGATGTCATGGTAGCAACCCCAGACATGATGGGACAAATTGGTCGTCTAGGACGCGTCTTAGGACCACGAGGTTTAATGCCAAACCCAAGAACTGGAACAGTTACAAATGACATCACAGCTGCTGTCGGCGATATCAAAGCAGGCCAAGTCACATACCGTGCAGACAATGCTGGAATTGTGAACGTTCCAATCGGAAAAGTATCTTTCGACGTTGATGCGTTGGAAGAAAATTTCAATGCTTTACACGAAGTCATGGTTGGATTACGTCCATCAAGTGTTCGTGGAGACTACATCAAAAACTTAACATTAAGCACAACATTCGGACCAGGAATCAAAATCGATTTCGCATCCTTATAAATCTAAGTGCTTCATAAATTAGCAATTGACGGCATCTAAATTGTTAGTTATAATATCAGATGTTCAAATGACCAAAGACAGTAAGTGGCAAAAGCCTTAATTTCTTACCGAGGAAGTTTCATTTTTAAAGAACACTCAAGTGTTTTAAGAAGCTATCTCTATGTCTACGTCAGACATAGAGATTTTTTATTAATAAAAATCTCTATATCTCATCACTATTGGAGGTGACCCACTGAAATGGCAAACTTAGTTATGCAAAAGAAACAAGCAGAAGTTCAACAAGTTGCAGAAGATTTGAAAAATGCAACAGCTGTTATTTCTGTTGACTACTTAGGATTAACAGTTGAGGAAGTTACAAACTTACGTTCACAACTTCGTGAAGAAGGTATTCAGATGAAGGTTGTAAAGAATACTTTATTACGCCTAGCAGCGAATGAAGCAGACGTTCATGAATTGGATGAAACTTTCTTCGGACCTACAGCGATCGTTTTCTCAGAAGACGAAGTCGTTACGCCAGCAAAAATTCTTGCTGAATTCGCAGAAAATGCGGAAGCACTAGAAATCAAAGGCGGAATGATTGAAGGCGAATTCGTAGATGTTGACGAAATCAACAAGCTAGCAAAATTACCAGATCGCGACGGATTACTTTCAATGTTACTTTCTGCTATCCAAGCACCTGTTCGAAATACAGCTCTTGCTGTCAAGGCAGTTGCAGAAGCGAAAGAAGAAGCAGAGTAATCATCACTTTAATTAATTATCATATGGAGGAATATAAAAATGTCATTAGATATCAATAACATTATTGAGCAAATCAAAGAAGCGACGATCATCGAACTAAACGAATTAGTTGAAGCAATCGAAGAAGAATTCGGTGTAGAAGCAGCAGCACCTGTTGCTATGGTTGGCGGAGCAGACGCTGGCGGAGCAGCAGAGCAAACTGAATTCGACGTAGAATTAACAGAAGCTGGAGCGAGCAAGATTCAAGTAATCCGTGCAGTTCGTGAAGCAACAGGTCTAGGATTGAAAGAAGCAAAAGACTTAGTTGACGCAGCACCAAACGTCATCAAAGAAGGTCTAGACAAAGAAGCGGCAGAAGAACTAAAGGCAACTTTAGAAGAAGCTGGAGCAACTGTCGAATTAAAATAATCATTTCAATGATCATCCCTCATCCAAGCGATTGGCTGAGGGTTTTTTGTTATCTAGAAAGGGCGATGTTACATGTCAGAGAAGCAATTACTAAATGCAGAAGATACTTGGCGAACAGTTCAAGCAATGATTGATCTTTACCCACAAGATCGTTCTGAATTAAACTTCGATAACGCTTTTCAAGCGGTTATTGCAGTGCTTTTGAGTGCTCAGACCACAGATGATGGAGTTAATAAAGTAACACCCGAATTGTTTGAGAAATACCCAACGCCAGAAAAGCTTTCTCGAGCTAACCAAGATGAATTGATAGAAATCATTCGACCCATTGGCCTTTACCGCAACAAGTCGAAGTCGCTGATCAATATGTCCAAGATGTTGGTGGATGAATTTGACGCAGAGGTGCCTAACGATCGAAAAGATTTGGAAAGATTACCTGGAGTAGGAAGAAAAACTGCGAGTGTCGTGTTAAGTGCTTACTTTGGAATTCCTGCTTTTGCGGTAGATACACACATTGAACGCATCACCAAAAAGTTTCACATGGTTCCTGAAGATGCGACCGTCCGCCAAGCAGAAGACATTATGGTTGAGAAGCTTCCCAAAGAACATTGGTATCAATCCCATCATTCCATTTTATTATTTGGTCGTTATCAGTGTGTAGCTCGCAAGCATGATCACGAAGAGTGTATTCGTTTGGTGAAAGACCATTTACCAAAATGAAAACTCTCTGATCGATCATCGAACGTTCAGAGAGTCGCTTAAATTATTTATTCAAATCTGTAAGGATTCGATCAATGGCTTGGGCCACCCCTTCATCATTATTGGAAGGGCATTGATTGGTCGCTGCTGCTTTGATTTCATCAGAGGCATTTGCCATGGCAAAGCTTTTGCCAGTAACATCAAACATGGATAAATCATTATTGGAGTCTCCAATTGAGACGATTTCGTCGGCATGAATATTTTTAGTTTTGGCGTAATTCAATACCGCCTGTCCTTTGTTTGCGACAGGATTTGTAAATTCAATGTTTGCTGGACTCGATGAGCTGATATAAAGGTTCTCATGGTCTTTAAAATCACCCTTAATTTTAGCGATGCGATCAAGGTTGTCGTCAATCATCATCATTTTTAAGACAATCTCGTCTTTACCAGGCTGTGAGTTTTTAAGATCCGTGACGTTGGCCATGTAAGTATCCACTTGTTGATTGGTTTTGTCGCTGGATTCATCGGAGGTGAAAGCGGTCGTAAATTTTTCTCGGAGATCTTCTTTGTCTGAGTTAAAATAATTCTTATCGGTAATCATGGTGTAGGTGATTTGATTGGTGGTAAAATATTCTACCAATTCTTGAACGACTTCAGGGTCGATAGGATCCGCTACGACAAGATTTCCTTGTAAATCATGGACCGAGCCGCCATTGTTGTTAATCATGACGCATTGTAGTCCGAACTTTTTGGTTAAAGTTGTTGCACTGGTATGATCTCTACCTGTAGCTATGATGAATTCAATGCCAGCACTTCGCAGTTTATCGATTTCTTCTAAAGTTTTCTGGGTAATTTCGTGAGTAGGAGATAGAAGGGTGCCGTCCATGTCTGATACAAATAACTTATACATAATTGAACTCCTTTTTTATTAAATCTTTGTTTCCACTATATCATGAATGCTTTCATTCGTGGTATAGTAGATTAATGTTAATTTAAAGGAGAGTACAATGAGCGATCATTATTACACAGACCAACCCTCCAGCGAACATGATGAAAAAACAATCACTGTTCGTTTAGCGGGACACGTTTACCAATTCATCACAGATAGTGGAGTTTTTTCTAAAAATCGCATGGATCAAGGTTCAGAAATATTATTCAAGACTTTTGTAGAGCAGGCGTCAATTTCGAGTGGATCTCGAATTTTAGAACTCGGTTCCGGCTATGGACCGATTATTATCGCAATTGGAAGAACCTTCCCTAATTCTCACTGTGTCGGTTTAGAGATCAATGAACGTGCTTACGATCTTTCAAGAAGAAATGCTAATTTAAATCAAGCTGATAATGTTGATTTTATCCATGGAGGTCTAGAAAACCTATCGATAGAGGCATCCGTCGATAATGTCTTAACTAATCCTCCTTTTCGTGCAGGGAAAATTCTGGTTCATCAATTCGTGAATACTGCTTATTCACAGTTGAAGTCTAAAGGAGCATTATGGGTAGTTGTTCAAAGAAAACAAGGTGCTCCTTCTTTGTCCAAGCACATGTCGGCAGTTTTCGGAAATGTTGAAAGAGTTGCTCTGGAGAAGGGTTACTGGGTATTAAAGAGTATCAAAGCTTAATATTATAGATGATGGAGGTGGACCTCTTGGAGGTTCTAATAAGTACAGGTGCTTTATTGTTGTTGTTGGTATTTTTTAATTTATTCACTCACCGCGCACCAGATGGAAGCTCGGTGATGGGTGCCTTAGCGACCTCGGCCATTGCCACCTATTTGGTGGAGGCCCTGAACGGGTTGGTCATTGGAGATATATTTAAACTTGAGTTCTTCCAAGAAGTGGGAATGAGCGCAGGTTCCCTTGGAGGGGTCATCGCTGCTTTTCTCGTCGCCTTGGCACGCAAAATATCTCCGCAGAATGCGGCTATTTTAGCAGTTGCGTTCGCAGGGATTGATTTAATACCAGGAGCTTTCGCGGCTTATTTGGTTTCTTTTGTGGTGATTCAACTCGAAAAAAGAATGACTAATGGTCTAGACTTCTTAGTTGTTGTCCTAGGAATTGTTCCTTTGGCAAGATATCTTAGCTTGCTATTAACTCCTTTGCTTGATAACTCCTTGCTAAAAATAGGAGTTATTGTTGAGGCGGCGACAGAGTCTAGCGGATTACTGATGGGCTTCTTATTGGGCGGAATCATTACAGTCATTGGAACATCTCCTTTAAGTTCCATGGCATTAACGGCGATGCTGGGATTAACGGGAGCGCCGATGGCCATTGCTTCTTTGTCAGCGTTCGCATCTTCCTTCATGAACCCAGTCATTTTACATCGTTTGAAAATTGGAAATATTCAATCCGTTGTCTCCATCGCTATTGAACCACTTTCACAAGCGGATTTGATTTCTGCGAACCCAATTCCTATTTATTCGATTAACTTCATTGGTGGAGGACTGAGTGGAATGATCATTGCCTGGTCAGGTATGATCAATAATTCGCCCGGAACAGCCGCTCCCGTGCCAGGATTGCTCGTTATGTTTGGCTACAATCCATGGCAACAAGTAGTCTTTTATGGTTTGTTGTGTGGATTTGTTTGTTTTATTGTTGGATGGATCGGAACCAACTTATTTAAGAACTATCCGATTACTAACAGCGAATTACTGTAATCTAAAACCTTTCTTTTCAAGAAGGGTTTTCGTTTCTCTTGACAGTTGACTGAATATCCAGTATTATTAATTGTTGCAATGAGTTTACATTATTTACATACAATGGTGTCTGAAATATTGTCCAGATGCTGTTTTAAGGAATAGAAGCAAAAGATTTTGAGTCGAATTTTTGAACACTCGAGACTTTTCTTCTTTTTTTGTTGCTGAAAATAATTAAAAACTCATGTGTCACAAAAGAATAACAACTTTGCAACACGACTGTAACAATGTTCTGTGAAAAATTACGAGAGGTGAACGACTTGAGTCAACATATCGTTAAATACGGTAAAAGAGCAGAGCGTCGTAGCTATGCGCGTATCGAAGAGATTTTAGACTTACCTAACTTAACTGAAATTCAAACAAACTCTTACCAGTGGTTCTTGGATGAAGGTCTAAAAACAATGTTAGAGGATATTTCTCCCATTGTGGATCATACAGAAAATTTAGAGTTACATTTTATTGATTATACATTTAGAGAACCAAAGTACGACGTTGAAGAAGCGCGTAGCCATGATGCGAACTATTCCCGTCCTATTTATGTCACGTTACGTTTAATTAACAATGAAACAGGAGAAGTCAAAGAACAAGAAGTTTTCTTTGGAGACTTTCCGATTATGACAGAGACCGGAACGTTCATCATTAACGGTGCTGAGCGTGTCATTGTTTCTCAATTAGTTCGTTCACCCGGCGTATATTATCACGACAAAGTAGACAATCGTGGACGCGAAAGTTTCACCTCAACGGTTATTCCTAACCGCGGAGCCTGGTTAGAGTATGAGACGGATGCCCGAGGCGTTGCCTTTATCCGTATTGACCGGACGCGTAAATTACCATTAACTGTCTTGATGCGTGCCCTAGGTTTCGGATCAGATGACGAAATCTATGACATCTTTAGTTCTACAGAGTTACTGGATGATACGATGGAACGTGACGTTCACAAAGATCAAACCGATTCACGCATTGAAGAAGCCTTGAAAGAAATCTATGAACGCTTGCGTCCAGGAGAACCTAAAACTGCTGAAAGTTCTCGAAATCTTTTAGAATCGCGTTTCTTCGACCCGCGTCGCTATGACTTAGCTCCAGTTGGGCGCTACAAATTAAATAAGAAACTTCATTTAAAGAATCGTTTAATGGGGCTTCGACTGGCAGAAACATTGGCAGACCCAGAAACCGGAGAAATCATCCTAGATGAAGGCACAATGATCGACATTGCGGCCTTGGATAAGTTGTCACCCTATCTGGATGCTGGCTTGAATGCCATGACCTTAAATCCATCAACGGATGGAGTTGTCGGTGAACCTATCGATGTTCAAATCATCAAAGTATATTCTCCTCATGACGCTGAGCGTATTATTCACTTGGTTGGAAATGATCAAGGAGACGTTCGTAGCTTGACACCTTCGGACATTGTAGCCATTACTAACTACTATCTGATGTTGAGTGAAGGGGTCGGTTCGATCGATGACATTGACCATTTAGGAAATCGTCGAATTCGTTCTGTTGGAGAGCTTCTGCAAAATCAGTTCCGAATAGGATTATCCCGAACAGAAAGAATTGTCGGCGAGAGAATGTCCCTTCAAGACAGTTCGACCATCACTCCTCAACAGTTGATTAACATTCGACCGGTTACCGCGTCAATCAAAGAATTCTTTGGATCTTCACAACTGTCACAATTCATGGACCAAACCAACCCCTTGGGAGAGTTAACGCATAAGCGTCGTTTATCTGCACTGGGACCTGGAGGATTAACGCGTGACCGTGCAGGTTATGAAGTGCGAGATGTTCACTATTCCCACTATGGTCGTATGTGTCCGATTGAAACGCCTGAAGGACCAAACATTGGATTGATCAACAGCCTGTCCTCCTATGCGAAGATCAACGAATATGGCTTCATTAAGACGCCGTACCGAAAGGTTGATAAGGAAACTGGGCAAGTGTTGGAAGAAACCCATTACTTAACAGCCAATGAAGAAGACCTTTATGTTATCGCGCAAGCGAACTCACCTTTAACGGAAGACAATCACTTTAAGAATGAATTAGTGATGGCTCGTTATCAAGATGAGAACTTGGAAGTTCCAAGTGGTCAGGTCGACTACATGGATGTTTCACCAAAACAGGTGGTTTCGGTAGCGACAGCCTCTATTCCTTTCTTGGAAAACGATGACTCGAACCGAGCACTGATGGGTGCGAACATGCAACGTCAAGCTGTTCCACTGATCGATCCTCAGTCTCCAATCGTAGGAACAGGAATCGAATACGTTTCTGCCCACGACTCTGGAGCGGCTCTCCTAGCTTTACGAGACGGAGAAGTCGTTTACGTGGATGGAAGAACGATCAAGGTTAAACTTGAAGATGGTTCCATTGACGAGTATCAGTTAACAAATTTCGAACGTTCTAACGCAGGAACTTGTTATACCCAACGTCCGATTGTTGAGGTTGGTGACAAAATTGAAGCTCAGGATATCTTAGCTGACGGACCGTCCATGCAAAACGGAGAGATGGCTCTCGGACAAAACCCGCTGGTTGCTTTCATGACCTGGGACGGTTACAACTTCGAGGATGCCATCATCATGTCTGAGCGTTTGGTAAAAGACGATGTGTACACGTCGATTCATATTGAGGAGTACGAGTCTGAATCTCGAGATACTAAGTTAGGGCCAGAGGAAATCACTCGTGAAATTCCAAACGTTGGAGAAGATGCTCTGAAGTACTTGGATGACCAAGGAATTATTATTATCGGAGCAGAAGTGAATGATGGAGATATTCTTGTTGGAAAAGTAACACCAAAAGGTGTAACAGAATTATCCGCAGAAGAACGTTTGCTACACGCTATCTTTGGTGAGAAAGCCCGCGAGGTTCGAGACACCTCCTTGCGCGTTCCACACGGTGGAGGCGGAGTCGTTCACGATGTGAAAATCTTTACTCGTGAAGCCGGTGACGAATTAGCTCCAGGAGTCGATATGCTTGTGCGCGTCTTCATTGCCCAGAAACGTCAAATCAGTGAAGGCGACAAAATGGCAGGACGTCACGGTAACAAAGGGGTCGTTTCAGTGATTGTCCCTGAGGAAGACATGCCGTTTATGCCAGATGGAACGCCTGTTGACGTGTTACTGAACCCATTAGGTGTTCCTTCACGAATGAACATTGGACAGGTGTTGGAGATGCATCTAGGAATGGCTGCACGTGAGTTAGGAATTAAAGTATCCACACCTGTCTTCGACGGTGCGACGGAAGAAGATGTATGGAGTACTGTGAAAGAAGCAGGGTTAGAATTTGATGCGAAGACAACCTTGTATGATGGTCGAACAGGGGAACCTTTCGATGGCAAGGTAGCTGTAGGAATCATGTATCTACTAAAACTCGCACACATGGTTGATGACAAATTACACGCTCGCTCAACAGGGCCTTACTCATTGGTCACGCAACAACCTCTTGGCGGAAAAGCCCAATTCGGAGGACAGCGATTTGGTGAGATGGAAGTTTGGGCATTGGAAGCTTATGGAGCAGCTTATACTCTACAAGAGATCCTGACTTACAAATCGGACGATGTGGTCGGACGCGTCAAGACTTACGAAGCGATCGTAAAGGGTGAACCAATTCCGAAACCGGGTGTCCCAGAATCTTTCCGTGTTCTTGTGAAAGAACTGCAAGCCTTAGGCTTAGACTTAAAGGTTCTCGATGAGAATGAAGAAGAAATTGATCTAGAGAGTGATACGGACGATGATGACGTTGTGAACTTCAACGCCCTTGATCGTTTCCGCGAAGAACAAAAGCGCAAAGAAGAGGAAAAGAACGCATAACGTTCATTTATCTATTCCATGTAAATGCCTATGCCAACAGGAGAAAGGCACTCCAGACTATTAAAGGAGGTTTGGCCCTTTGATTGACGTAAACAATTTTGAATCCATGAAAATAGGCTTAGCTTCCTCCGAAAAGATCCGCAGCTGGTCATACGGAGAAGTTAAGAAACCAGAAACTATTAACTATCGAACCTTAAAGCCCGAGAAAGCAGGTCTTTTCTGTGAGATGATCTTTGGTCCGTCTAAAGACTGGGAATGTAGCTGTGGGAAGTACAAGCGCATTCGCTACAAAGGTCGTGTGTGTGAGCGTTGTGGGGTGGAAGTTACCCGAGCGAAAGTTCGTCGCGAACGCATGGGACATATCGAGTTAGCCGCACCTGTCACACACATTTGGTACTACAAAGGAATCCCAAGTCGTATGGGGCTCCTTCTAGACATGAGTCCACGTTTGCTTGAAGAAATCATTTACTTTGCAGCTTATGTGGTGATTGATGCAGGGGATACTGACTTAGAAGAAAAATCACTTCTAACAGAAGCGGAGTATCGTGAGAAGCGCCGTGAGTATGGAACACGTTTTCATGCAGAAATCGGTGCGGAAGCCATCAAAGAACTCTTAGAGCGCGTCGACATTGAAGGCGAAGTTCAGGAGTTACGAGATCTGTTAAAAACCGTGACCGGTCAACGGCGCGTACGCGCCATTCGTCGCCTAGAAATTCTAGATGCATTCAGAACTTCTGGTAACGAACCAAGCTGGATGGTCTTAGAGGCTTTGCCAGTCATTCCACCAGAGCTGCGACCAATGGTTCAGCTAGAGGGTGGACGTTTTGCGACGAGTGACTTGAACGATCTCTATCGTCGAGTCATTAACCGTAACAATCGTCTGCGCCGATTGTTGGATCTAGGGGCGCCGAATATCATTGTTCAAAACGAAAAGCGCATGCTTCAAGAAGCAGTTGACGCACTCGTAGACAACGGACGCCGTGGCCGAGCAGTCACTGGTCCAGGAAATCGACCACTAAAATCACTCTCCCACATGTTAAAAGGAAAGCAAGGAAGATTCCGTCAAAACTTACTCGGTAAGCGAGTGGACTATTCAGGCCGTTCAGTCATCGTTGTTGGTCCAGAACTTGAGATGCATCAATGTGGACTTCCTAAGCAAATGGTGGTGGAACTCTTCAAGCCTTTCGTTATGAAAGAACTTGTGGATCGTGAAATCGCAGCGAACGTTAAGAATGCGAAGCGCATGATTGAAATTCAAGATGATGCGATCTGGCCAGTTGTTGAAGAGGTTATTAAGGGTCACCCGGTATTACTGAACCGCGCCCCAACTCTTCACCGTTTGGGTATTCAAGCTTTTGAGCCGACCCTAGTAGAAGGCCGTGCCATCGCCTTGCATCCCTTGGTTTGTGAGGCTTATAACGCGGATTTTGACGGGGACCAAATGGCGGTTCACGTACCACTTTCAGAAGAAGCACAAGCGGAAGCTCGGATTCTCATGCTAGCCGCTCAAAACATTCTGAACCCGAAAGATGGGAAACCAGTAGTTACTCCTTCTCAAGATATGGTTTTAGGGAACTATTACCTAACTTTAGAAGAAGCGGGCCGAGTAGGAGAGGGAATGATTCTTTCTTCTGTTGGCGAAGCTAAAAATGCACTTGTCAATGGATATGTTCACTTGCATACGCGAGTTGCTGTCCCTACAAAAGTGGTCGAAGGAAAGCCGTTCACAGACTGGCAAAAAGAACGTCTCATGGTCACAACCGTCGGTAAGTTGATCTTTAATGAGATTGTACCGGGAGATATTCCCTACTTGAACGAACCGACCAATGCCAACTTGGTGGATAAAGTGGATGATCGCTTCTTCTTAGAACCTGGAACGGATATCAAAGAAGCCATTTCACAAATGGATTTAATTTCACCTTTCAAAAAGAACTATTTGGGAGATATTATTGCAGAAGTTTTCAAACGTTATGAAATCAAATCAACTGCAATTATGTTGGACAAACTTAAAGACTTAGGATTTGAGTACTCCACGCGTTCAGGGATCACTGTCGGAGTTTCCGACGTCGTCACCTTGGACACCAAAGATGAAATTTTGGAAGAGACTCATGGACATGTCGATAATATCATTAAACAATACCGACGCGGATTAATTACTGAAGACGAACGCTATCAAAGTGTTATTCGTACTTGGGAGAGAGCTCGTGACGAAATCCAGGATGAGCTTGGAGGCATATTACCACGTCTGAACCCGATCAATATGATGGCGGACTCAGGCGCTCGAGGAAACATTTCGAACTTGACGCAGCTGGCAGGAATGCGTGGAAACATGGCGGCTCCAAGTGGAAAGATCATTGAATTGCCGATTACTTCGAACTTCCGTGAAGGACTTTCAGTTCTAGAAATGTTTATTTCCACACACGGTGCCCGTAAAGGAATGACCGATACGGCCTTGAAGACTGCGGACTCAGGTTATTTGACACGCCGACTGGTCGATGTAGCTCAAGACGTCGTTGTTCGTGAAGATGATTGCGGTACTGACCGCGGTGTAGCTGTTCGAGCGATCATGGACGGCAACAGTGTCATCGAATCCTTGGAAGAACGACTCATCGGACGCCGTGCTCAAAAGACCATTCGTCATCCACAAACAGGGGAAGTTTTAGTGAAAGCTAAAGCGATGATTAATGAAGACGAAGCCCGTGCGATCGTTGACTCTGGATTAGAAGAAGTCACCATTCGTTCTGTTTTCGCCTGTGACACAGGCCATGGTGTTTGTCGTTGCTGTTATGGACGTAACCTTGCAACAGGTACCGAAGTTGAAGTTGGAGAGGCTGTTGGTACAATTGCTGCTCAATCCATCGGAGAACCCGGAACTCAATTAACCATGCGTACCTTCCACACGGGAGGGGTCGCCAGTGGTGAAGACATTACCCAAGGTTTACCGCGTATTCAAGAAATATTTGAAACGCGCAATCCAAAAGGTAAGGCCACAATTACTGAAGTTGAGGGACACGTCGTATCGATTGAAGAAAAAGATAACCGCTCCAAAGATATCACTGTCAAAGGTGTAACAGACACTCGTACCTATAATGTTCCTTACACAGCAATTCTAAAAGTGAACGAAAATGACTTTGTTGCTCGTGGACAAGCTCTAACAGAAGGATCCATTGACCCGAAAGAACTTTTAGAAGTTACGGATGTAGTCACCGTTCAGAACTATCTTCTAAGAGAAGTTCAAGCGGTCTATCGTGGACAAGGGGTTGAAATCGGAGATAAGCACGTTGAAGTAATGGTTCGTCAAATGCTTCAGAAAGTACGTGTCATGGACTCTGCTTCAACAACCATCCTTCCTGGTGCTTTACTTGATATCTCGGAATTCAAGGAGGCCAATGAAGAAGTCTTAAGAAACGGTGGAATCCCAGCCACAGCTCGTCCGGAGTTGTTAGGAATTACTCGCGCTGCTTTAGAGACCAAGTCATTTATCTCTGCAGCTTCTTTCCAAGAGACGACTCGCGTCTTAACAGATGCGGCCATTGAAGGTAAGACAGATGTCTTGCTGGGTCTCAAAGAAAATGTGACCATCGGTAAGTTGATTCCAGCAGGAACAGGAATGCAACGCTACCGCAAATTAGAAACTAACGTCGAAGATCCTGAACCAGAAGAAGAAACTCTCGATGAATTAGGAGAGGAAACGATCTAAAAAATTAAGCCTTGAAGCTCAAATAGAGCTTCAAGGCTTTTTTATATGACATAAGCAAGGCAGCAAAAAGACATTGTAATAGCAGGGAAGAAAGGAACTGATCGTGGCATAGAGTGTCTCCAAAGGTAAGCGACAAGAAAGGAAAAAAGGCCAAAGATGGAAGCGGCTAATAACAGGTAAGGAAACGAATGAACAGGTAAAACAAAGGCGAGAATGCTCAGTGTCTTAACGTCTGCACCACCCAGCCAGTCTCGACGAAGGTAATAGATGATCCAAAGCAAACCGCTATAAAATATGGCTAACATGAAAGGGGTGAATTGAAGCTCGTCCGTCGATAAAGTTTGAATCACCACCAAGCCCAGTAGGACGAATTGAATGCGATCGGGCACCCAACCAGCAAGTAGGTCACAAAAACTGGCAAGAAGAAGTGTGTAAATAACCAATTGAAGTGTCCATGGCTTGTGTGGAAGAAGATAAACACAATAGAGTGTAACAATTCCTGAAACGACTTCACTCCAAAAATATGTGTGTCCAATAAAACAGTGACAGTTTCGACACCGACTGTTGAAAAAGGCTTGTGTGACAAACGGAATTAAATCCCAAACCCCCAATGTAACCTGACAATTGTCGCAACGACTTCGTCGAGTAAAGCTGAAGGTTCCACTTACCCACTGATCAGCGAGACACAATAAAAAAGATCCTAAGCAAGCACCCACGTAAAAAGTAATTATAATCATTAAAAACCTCCTTATATATATGTACGTAAACGCCCTAAGAAAACATTTTAAAATATTTGACTAATTCGCTTGACTAGAATCATACGATGATGCTATACTAGCTATCGTCGTCAAGAAGCGAATCGATAACTTTGAAACGCGTCAGAAAAATTAAATAAAACTTTTAATTTCTCCCTTGACACACCAAAAGTAGTCGTGCTATAATACTTGGTGTTGTCTCGAAGGAACCCCTTGACCTGGTCGTTGCGATCGTGGTAAGGTAGAGG
>CALYPW010000018.1 GCA_945278685.1 uncultured Dolosicoccus sp. | reverse complement strand
TATAGCCAGTCACCACTGGTAAATCAGGAGTCTGGTTATTTTATACAAAGAATCCTTGAACCAAGGCCATGTAAAGCAAGGTCCCAAGGGTGATGCTCAGCAGGAAATTTCGTCGCCACAGATGCAAAGCCAGGACGGTTAGGAACGAGAGAATTTCCGGAAACCCATAAGGTGCTGCCGTGAAATCAGTTGTTCGCAGGGCATAGACAATTAATAATCCCATGATAGCAGTGGGCAAGACTTTTCCTAAATAATGAATGAAAGGGGGCACTTGCCGACCGGCTGGAAAGAAGATAAAGACCAGAAAACGGGTGGCCACCGTGGCTAGGACCACCATGCAAACAGTGATTAACTGTTGAGACAAAGTCATGACTGTCCACGCTCCTTTTGTAGATACAAGACAGTAAAGCTCAGCAAGATCAAACCCATGGCGGGTAAGATAAATCGGTCCGGACCAAACAGGTACAGGCTGACCAGGGAGCTCCCAAAGCCGATGAGACCGGGAGTCCATTGGCTGGAAGAAGCTTCCAGAACATTTTCTACAAAGAGGATCAAGAAGAGAGCCACCAGCACAAATTCAATGCCTGTTGTGTCAACGGTGATCCAAGAACCAGCCAAGGCTCCAAAGATGGAACCTAAGAACCAGTAGGAATGGTTGAGCCAAGAGGTGTGAAGGTAGAACCAGTTGCGGTCAATCTCTTTGGGACGATGTGTCGACGCCAAGGTGGAGAAGGTTTCATCGGTCATGGCAAACCGCACATAATTTTTCCCGAATGTGAGTCCGTTGATGGGCTCCAACAAGGCCAATCCATAGAAGATGTGACGGGCATTCAGAAGAAAGATAATGATAAAGGTAGCGAAGGGGTTGAAAGGTGCTACGAGTAATTCAGCCGCCAGAAATTGTGCCGATCCTGCATAGACCACCAGACTCATGAGAAGGGTCAACCACACGGGAAGGCCTAGACTGCTGCACAAAATGCCGTAGGAAAGTGACAAGAAGAAATAACCGGCCAACACGGGTAAGGTTCGTGGAAAAGCAAAGGTCAGGACTTTTTTCATAAAGCATCCTCCTAAATAATTCTCTTTATTATAAAACAATGAGAAAGGAAGAGTCAAGCAAGCCTCGTCGTGTGCTAAAAACCTGAAAGTCACCTGAAGAAGTTTGGAAAGTATGCTATAATGATCGGAAACTACGAAAGGGATGGTGGGTTTTGTCATGGGAGAATTAAATCGTCGCATTGTCACAGATGGTCAGGTATTTCCAGGAGATGTATTGAAGGTGGATTCGTTTTTGAATCACCAAATTGATCCTGAAATCATGCATGAAATCACGGGCAAATGGTTGGAGTATTTCAAGGATCGGGAAATCACCAAAATTCTCACGATCGAAGCTTCAGGAATTGCGCCGGCCATCATTGTGGCCAGTACTTTAGGCGTGCCCATGCTTTTTGCGAAGAAGGCCACACCCTCCACATTGACCAACCATGATTTATACACTACGCCGGTTCACAGTTATACCAAAAATGTGACGAACGAAATTTTGGTGTCCAAGAAATATCTGAGCCCCGATGACAAAGTCTTGATTGTGGATGACTTCCTCGCCAACGGGGAAGCCGCCCTTGGCTTGGCGGATTTGGTCGAGCAATCCGGCGCTGAAGTTGTGGGAATCGGCATTTGTATTGAGAAATCCTACCAGCCCGGCCGTCAGAAATTAGATGATGCCGGTTACGAGGTTTATTCCGTTAGCCGCATTCAGTCTCTGGCCAATGGCAGAGTGGAGTTCCTTTCAGAATAAGTGTGCTTTTTTGAAAAGGTTGTGAGCTTTCAATCGATATTCACAAGCGTGCACATCTGTGATAAAGTAAGGATAATCGACTAATGGAAGACTTATGGAAGGCTGATGAAAATTGTCAATTAAATTAGTGGCGATTGATTTGGATGAGACTCTGCTTCGACAAGATAAAACCTATGACCGAGACCGCTTCCAAGTCGTCTTGGAAAAATTGGAAGATGCGGGCATCTTGATGTTTATCATAACGGGAAATAGCTACTCCAAGGTGGGAGATTATTTCAACACCCGTAACAAGCAAAAAGTCTATTTCGGAAGCGATAACGGAAATTACCTGATCAAGTCGGGCGTGGTGGAAAGAGAAATCGGCTTCAGCCAAGAGGAAACTCGCCAAGTCTTGGAATACTTGGATTCCTCACTGGCAGGCATTTATCCGATCTTGTCCAACGGTTCGGAGATGTTTTTCCGAGCAGGAGAAGACGAAGTTTTCGAGACGATTAAGCAATACAATCCAGGGCTCCAATACATTGACAGCTTCTCCAGCTTGCCTGCACATACCAAGGCTATGAAGCTGGCCAATTTAATGACCGTGGACCTTTCAGAAAGCAAACGCATTGCGGATGCTATTTATGAGAAGTTTCCCTTTGCCAATGCGGTCACCAGTGGTGGTGGTTGGATGGATGTCTACCACCGCGACGGCGGAAAAGGCAAGGCCGTTCAATTCCTTCAAGAAAAATACGGCATTCTCCAATCCGAAACCATGTGTTTTGGTGACAGCTTGAACGACTACAGCATGATGCAAGTGTCCGACTACAGCATAGCCATGGGAAATGCTGATCCACAATTGACCGAGATTTGTAACTACCAGATCGGCCACAACAACGATCAATCCGTTCTGGAAGTCTTGGAAGAAATGATTCGCAACAAGACGCTGGATTTCCTAGAACGTTATCGTCGCTAAGGAGGACGCCATGGCAGAAGAAACCGTGGATATTGGGGGTTATTTGATTCCGACCCCACAAGCCAAGATGTATCAGGCTCTTCGCCAAGCCATATTGACCGAAGTGAGCCAGGCCATGGAAGAAATTTTCGACCATGTCCAGTTGGAAGTGGATGAGGCAGGAGAAGAGTACTTGGAAGCAACCAATGACAAAAATCTTCTCAAAGCCATCTTCTATCTCAACCCCAGTTCACTAGGACGCATTCAAAAAGCTTACGAACAAGGCAAAGTCTTGGACTACGTCCGAGAACAGCTCCTTGTCCGAGAATAAATAATAGAGAAGACCTCAGAAATCATTTTCTTGAGGTCTTTTTTGTGCTGGAAGGAGTGGACTGGATTGAGTTTATTAATTGTGTTTGTAACTAACCTCGAACACGTTTGAGTTTAGTGATCGTTTTCGTAACCAGCCTCGACCGCCCCTGAGTTTAGTAATAGTGTTCTTAACTGATTTGGAAGGTGATTGATTAAATCCTTTCACAAAAAGCGAGCGGAATTCTCCTCCACTCGCTTTTTACTGGCTCTTATTCTTTTTGGTTGGCGTAGTAATGGAAGCGGTTGGTCTCTTCCAGGTAACGCGCAATGGCGAGTAACAAGTCTTCCTGGTGCTTACGAGCGGAAAACATGACGCCGAGAGGAAGTCCGTGATCGCTGGTATACAAGGGCAACGAAATGGCCGGTTGTCCCGTCAAGTTATAAATGTAAGCAAAAGGTGAGTAGCTGGAGCCGATGCTGAAGGCTTGTCCGACTAACTGTCCCAACTCTTCATGGGGCAGGGCCGTCAGATCATCCACAAACGCAAATACGTCGCTTTCCGAATCCTCGCCTTCAAGGGGTTGGGCAGTCTTGGCAGTTGCTGGTTGAATCAATAAATCATACTCCTGGTGGAAATCCGTCATCTGGGCGCAGGCCTGGTCCCATTCGTCGAAAGCTTGGGAGTAGCGCCAGGCGGGAATTTTCTCCCCAAAAGTCGCCAGGGCCAAACTCAGATCCTCCACCTCACCGCGAACGATAGAGCGTCCCAAGCCTTTTGCCAATTGTTGGAAAAGCTTGTGTTGCTCCACCGCATTCATGGCCAAGTAGCCTTCCAACAAAGCCCCTCCGTCCACCTCGGGATGGGCCTCCTCCACGTGGAAGCCTTGCGAGCGCAAGAAGTCGACGGTCTCTAACACCGCATCCACGGCGTCTTGGCTGACGGGCACTTGAGAAAAGGACCGGGTCGTGTAAGCCAGTCGCAGCGACTTGACTTCTTCAAAACCCTGTATATAATCCTCATCATCTAAAGGAATGGCAGGAAAAGCGATGGGGTCACAGTCTCGGCCGTCCACTACGTCCATCAAGGCTCGGGTATCTCGCACACTCTTGGTCAAGAAAAAGTTCACCGACGCGCCACCCCAGTTGCGGTAAGAACCAGGGCCAGCGACGGTGCGACCCCGAGTCGGTTTCAAGCCAATCAGGCCTGAAAAGCTGGCAGGAATTCGGATGGAGCCTCCACCGTCACTGGCGGTGACTACGGGCACCATCCCGGCTTGCAAGGCAGCGGCCGCGCCACCGCTGGAGCCACCGGCATGGTAATTGCGATCAACGAGATTTCGCACCGAGCCATAATACTCAGAGTCGCTGATATGCTTCAAGGCAAACTCCGGCACATTGGTGTGGCCCACCACAATGAATCCCGCGTCCAAGATGGCTTGGACAAAATTATCTGTCTCCTGGGCACGGTTGTCAGCCAACAAAGCAGATCCGAAAGTAGCGGGGTGGCCGGCGTAATTTTGGCCCGCATCTTTTAATAAAATCGGCACTCCGGCAAAAGGCGCTGAAAAGTCCGTCAAGGCTTTTGCCTGCGTCCGCGCTTCGTCGGCATAGACATGGATGACAGCCCGCAGGTCATCGTTCAAGGCATCAATCGCAGCCAAGGCCTGATCGACCATCTCTAAAGGTGTCACTCGACCGGTTTGGATGGCCTCAGCGGTCCCTACGGCGTCCCATTCCCGTGAAAAATAAGTCATTAACAATCATCCTCCATGAAATAAGAGTTTTTCCAATCAACGCCTTCAATATAACACGAAAGTTCTTTTTCATAAAATCTTGCACCTCCATGGAGTAGCTGTTTTCAAATCCGGACTTTTTTGCTATAATTAATGATAGAATTATTATTTTGTCACCGTCAACTGTCCTAACAGGGGGCAGAAGTAAGAAAAGGAGGTATTTCAATAGATACACAGTCAATGATCTTCCAGTTCATTGGAGGATTGGGAATTTTCCTTTACGGACTTGAGCGGATGGGCGATGCGTTAAAGAAATCTGCTGGAGACCGCTTGCGCGAGCTCTTGGAGCGTTTCACCTCATCCCCCCTACGGGCAGTTCTCACAGGAATAGTTGTCACGGCTTTGATCCAAAGTAGTTCAGGAACCGCTGTCTTGGCAGTGGGATTGGTCAATTCTGGATTCATGACCTTGCGCCAGTCCATCGGAGTAGTCATGGGAGCAAACGTGGGAACGACCGTGACGTCCTTTATCATCGGGATTGATTTGGGAGCTTATGCCTTGCCCATTCTAGGGCTGGGAAGCATTCTCATGTTCTTCTTCAAAAATGTGAAAATCAACAATGCAGGTCAAATCATTTTAGGATTTGGGATGTTGTTTTTTGGTTTAGAGCTCATGGGAAGCGGGATGGAACCTCTGCAAGAAGTGCAAATGTTCCACGACTTGATGACTCAATTGTCACATAACCCATTCTTAGCAGTTACCATCGGGGTTATTTTAACCGTGATTATGCAGTCATCTAGTGCGACCATCGGAATATTACAAAAGTTATATGCCCAAGGCAGCATCGCCTTGTCGGGCGCCTTTCCGCTCTTGTTCGGAGATAATATTGGAACGACGATCACTGCCATTATTGCTTGTGTGGGTGCCAGCACCGCGGCCAAGCGAGTCGCAGGAGCCCACGTCATGTTCAACCTCATCGGAACCATTATCTTCATGCTCTTGTTAAGTCCTTTCACCAAGTTGGTTATGTTCTTGACCGATCATTTGGGCCTCAACCCCGCCTTGCAAATTGCGGTGGGCCACGGGCTCTTCAACACTTTCAACTTGATCATTCAGTTCAAGTTCATTCCGCAAATCGCCACCCTCATGGAAAAGATCATTCCTGAGCCAGAAAGCGATGAGGAAGAGAGCTTTGACATCAGCCATTTGGACGAAAAAATCATTCATCAGTCTGGACCAGAGTTCGCCTTGCTACAATCCAATAAAGAGTTGTTAGTGCTGGGACGCATGGTCAAAGAACAATTAGACACAACCATTTCATACTACCACAACCGAGACGAGGTCAAAGGTGAGCGGGTTCACGAATTGGAGCTTTACGTCAACAAAACTGATCGCCACCTGACTCAATACCTAGGATTGGTGGCTGAACACGAATTAAGTCCTGGAGATTCCAATGAATTAACCACACAAATTGATGTGGCTAAGTATTTGGAGCGTATCGGGGACCATGCCGTCAGCATGACCACCAATATCGGCGAGGCCATTCAAACCGAAATTCGCCGCCAACAAGAAGGCAGTGCGGATACTCCTGGTCGTGAAATGCAATGGGGCGACCCCAAGTTGGAGCAGATGATCCAAGACGTCCAACTCAATGTCGAGGATACCTTGACCCTGATTCAAGGCCAAAACCCACAAGTGGCCCAGCGCATCTTGGACCGCAGTGTCTATATTCACCGCATGGAAGGTGGCCTGCGTAATCGTTACATTCAACTCATCCGAGAAGGCAAGAGCCGTCCGGCGGACAACATCTTGTTCATTGACATTGTCGCTAGCTTGGAGCGCATCAGTGATCACACCCGTAAAGTGGCAGGGATCTACTTAGAACGTGCGCCTCAAAACGTCGGCGAGTGCAATCCTTCTCCCGTCGTGCCGAATTAACAGAAAAACTTCTAACTTCACCAACCAGGTGCGAGTTAGAAGTTTTTGTTTACAGTTTTTGAATGTGGGCGAGGTCTTCGGCGCTCAGGGTGAAGTCAAAGATGTCCAAGTTGGCTTCTTGGTGGCACAACTGGTGGGACTTGGGAATAACTGCTACTTGGCGTTGAACGTTGTATTTCAAGGCGACTTGAGCCCAGGATTTTCCGTATTTCTGACCAATTTCTGAGAGGGCCTCTCGGGAAGTCTCCGCCACATTGGTCAAGGGTCCCCAAGCTTGTGCTACCAGACCCTTTGCTTGGGTAAAGACAATCAAATCGTCGTTCCAGCGTCCCGGATGGGATTCGATTTGGTTCAACACGGGTTGAATCCGGGCATGAGCCATGAGAAATTCTAACAACTCTTGGTCATAATTGGAAACGCCCAGGGAGTTGATGCGACCGGCGTTCACGTAGGACTCCAGCACGCGCCAGACTCGCAAGATGTCTTCGTGGTTCTTCCAGGGATGATGCAACAAATACAAGTCAATGCGATCCGTCTGCAAGTTGGCAAAACTTTGATCAATGATTTGTCGAATGCGGGCCTCGTTCTGACGATCTTTTGGATCGTCGTCTCGACCGGGAAACTTGGTGGTGATAAAGAATTGGTCACGAGCCAAAGCGCTGTTGGCAAGTCCTTGGCCGACGATGGGCTCGGTACGGTAAGACACGGCGGTGTCGAACAAGCGGTATCCGGCCTGGATGGCATAAGCCATGTCCGATAAATCGTTGGACAATCCTTGGGTGTATTCATGGTTAATTTTGCCAAAGGTATTGGTGCCAGTGCCGACTAAATCTAGTGCATGACCATTGGCAAGGGTAATTTTTTGCATGTAAATCCTCCTTGAAAATAAATTTCTACCAGTGTTACTACCAGCATACTGATTCCAAAAGACGTTCGCAAATAAGACCGTGACTACCAGGTAAATCTGCTATAATGTATCAAGTATTAAAGACGAAGGAGATCAAGCGATGGCATCAAAGCAATTCCAAATGCATCAATTATTAGAAGGGGAAGTGGTGGACCTCACCTCGCGCGGTTCAGGTGTCATTCGTGTGAATAACTTCCCATTTTTTGTGGACGGAACCATTCCAGGAGAAAAGGTGTCTTTTACCGTCAGTCATCTCAGCCGGAAATACGGCAGTGGCGACTTAAAAGAAGTACTCCAAGCCAGCCCTCACCGCGTCGAGGCAGTGGATACGATTGGGCAAGAAATCGGCACCATGTCTTTGCAACACATTGCCTATCCTGAACAGCTACGCCTCAAGCAACACCTAGTGGAACAAACCTTCCACCGCATTGGGCGCTTTTCCTTGGAAGAATTGGAAGTCCGAGAGACTTTGGGCATGGAGAACCCTTGGACTTACCGCAACAAGGCCCAAGTGCCTGTGCGCCAAGTCAAAGGTCAACTAACCACCGGATTTTTTCGCCGAGGGAGTCATGATTTGGTCCCAGTGGAGAACTTTTACATTCAAGACGAGAAGATTGATGCGGCCGTGCTGGTGATTCGAGATATTTGTCGTGAGTTTGGAGTTGCCTCCTACAACGAAAAAAAGCATCGCGGTCTTCTTAGACACATCATTGTGAAACGTGGCCATTACACTGGGCAAACACAGGTCATCCTGGTTCTGAACCAAGAAGAATTCCCTCATCAAGAAAAGATTGTGGAGGCCATTCACCAATCTTTGCCAGAGGTTGTCAGCATTGTCTTGAATTATCAAACCCGTCGCAGCAATGTCATCCTGGGACGTAAAAGCCAAGTGGTGTGGGGCGAGGCATTCTACCAGGATCAGATGTTAGGCATGACCTTTAACATTTCCGCCCATTCCTTCTACCAAGTCAACACGTCACAAGCAGAAGTCCTTTACCAAGAGGCATTGAAAGCTGCGGATCTTTCAGGCAGTGAAAAGGTACTGGATGCGTATTCAGGTATTGGCACCATCGCCCTGGCTTTGGCCAAGGAAGCAGGGGAGGTCTACGCCATGGAGATTGTACCGGAAGCGGTAGATATGGCTCGGGAAAATGCGCGAATCAACGACGTGGAGAATGTGCATTTTGAAGCCGGTCCGGCCGAAGAATGGTTGCCCAAGTGGCATGACCAAGGAATTCGCTTTGATACCGTGGTTGTAGATCCTCCTCGAAAAGGATTGGGCGAGGAGTTCGTGCACACCGTCATTGAACAAGACCCCGAGCGCATCGTCTATGTGTCCTGCAACCCTGCGACCTGTGCCAGAGACTGTCACCTCTTTGCGGATGCCGGTTACCAACTGAAGTATGTGCAACCCGTGGATCTGTTCCCGCAAACACCCCATGTTGAGTGCGTGGTATTACTTGAAAAGAAAAGCTGATAGAGATAAGGCTTGTAGAGTTTTACGAAAGTGAGAGAAGCTCCTGCGAAGGGGCTTTTTTATTTTGAAAGAAGAAAAATAGAGGTAATGGGGACTTTGTATAGGGGAACTGGTCGGTTCATTGATATATTATATCGCTTAACTTAATAATTGCAGAAATTACTCATGTCATTCAAATGCTTATGCTCTAAGGTGAAGTCAAGATAAAGAAATATTCATCAAAGGAGGAAGCTGTCAATCACAAATGAAAATGTCTCGAATAGTTCCCTTTTTGAGTGTGACTAATTTTTAGTTAAAAGATGCCTTTTACGATGAAAGAAGACATCTTTTATTTTTTATACTTTTATTTTTTATACTTTTGTTTTTTCTTTTTTGTTTTTCATTCTTAGATACCTCTCAAAGGACGGCCCTTTCCATGGATGACTTTAAGGAGGATTTGTCACAATGAGTAAAGGAAAAAATCATACACATTCATAAAGAGAGTAAAAAACGCTACGGTGCACCTAAAATTCACGAAAAGCTTAAAAAACAAGGATACCCGATTAGTATCAAGCGGGTTCAACGCCTAATGAAAAGGCTGGAATTAAGTCCATTACAGTGAAAAAATTTCGACCAACCACTAGTAAACGCAAGATTGAAGAAAGAGAGAACATCATTAAAAGAGATTTCACCACATCAATGATTAATGAGAAATGGGTTGGCGATATCACCTATATTCATACGCTTGGTCATGGTTGGTGCTACCTAGCGTCTGTATTAGATTTGCATACTAAGAAAGTGATAGGCTATTCCTTTTCACGATCAATGACAGTAGATTTGGTAAAAAAGGCATTAGAGAATGCTTATCTAACACAGAAACCAGATGACGGGGACATCTTTCATTCGGATTTAGGTTCACAATACACATGTGATGACTTTGCAGAAGTGATACAAAATTACAAGATGACGCATTCCTTCAGTCGAAAAGGTAGTCCTTATGACAACGCTTGTATTGAATCCTTTCATGCCATCTTAAAAAAAAGAAGAAGTCAATCATGTGCAATACTTAGATTTAAACAGTGCAAAAATGGAACTGTTTAAATATATTGAAGGCTGGTATAACCGAGAAAGAATACATGCCCGCAGAGGCTCCATGTCAAGCCCTCACACATAAACTGATATAAATGATGATGTGCAATTAAAAATTAACTTATTTGTGTCCAAGATATTGACTTAGATCCAATTAATGACAGATTATTAGTGAAAAATTTTGATAAAACGAGTAAAATGACATATACTTAATTTACCAAATCAAGTGAGGGGGGAATATAATGAAGGGTAAACAATATAGAAGAAAAGGAGTCGTTAATGAAATGAAAAAGTCGAGTAGTATACTGACAATTACATTATTAGTCCTAATTGTTATCTTAAATTCCATTATGATGAATACTTCAGTATATGCTGAAGAAAGTGGCCTCGAAGTCGAATACTCATCAGAAACATTTGATGATGATACAGATCAAGTGGATGTTGTAGAACCATCCACAGAGTCACCTATACAAGAAGAAGTAGAGAGTGATTATGAGATAGAAACTGAGGACACTTTCGAAGATAACGGCGATGGAGAAGCTGTTACTGAGGAAATGAGCGAATCTAGTGAACTAGAGGAATCCGAAGAATCCGAGGAGACTGAGGAAGAACTTTATCCAGTCACAGGTATACCTTTTGAGGGTGTCGTCAATAATAACATCCGCACAGGTACTACGATTCATGCGCCTGTTCGAGTGACGAACTCGCAAGCAGCGTTAGACGATGCTGTCTTACGTAATACTATTAGTGGGGATTATATAGTTCCTGATGATAGTTCAAGTTCTTACTTCCCTAATAACGGTGGAAGTGCTGAAGCTTATTATAGTAGTAATCAGCTGATTGTTGACGACTCATTAGATACATTATCTGAAGAGTATAATCAATTACTTACCTTAGCCTTAAAGACTAAGGATGATGGATCGATGCCTAATAGCGCAACACTATCAGCATCTGCTGAGGTTATCCAAAATGGCAGCTCAGTTGCAAAAAGTGGTAATGTGAATTATCAATTTGTAACACGTCAGCCGCATTTCTCAACAAATGTAACCTATCCGTCCGAAACGGGAACAAGTGAAGATGATGACGAAGGTCCCGCCCGGGAGACAGCGAATACTAACAGCTTCTCTTTTGATGATGAAGGTAGTGGGGACAGATCAGGCCAGTCTGCTGTTACGAACTTAACGGTGACAACGGATGTTACACCGATGGATGAATTGACTGAGAATTTGGTGACGAGCTTTGAGATGACGCTTCATAATAATGATGGAAACGTCGTTGTTAAGAATGGCGACGAACTTGAAGTAGATGTCGCGAATTTAAATGCACTCCGTTTAGAATATAAATTGACCAAACCTGATGATTTGGATATCGCACCCGATTCAACTTATGTCATTGAATTACCAAATGTGTACACAGGCAGGAATGGAGCGGGGACACCGATTACAATCGATGACACCCAAGTTGCAACATTTGACATTGTTGAGGGACAAATAATTATTACCTTCAAAGGTGAAGTGAATAACTTTGATAATATTGAAATGTTCGTTGAGGTGTCAGGGACTTTCAACACGGAAGTTTTTGATGAGCAAGAAGAAGTTGTTGTTGACGTTCCATATAAAGGGGAGAGGTCATATACAGCAACCCTTCGCCCTGAACGAAAAGAATATGAAGGGCAAGATCGTAAGGACGCTGGAAATTCATATATCTTAAATGCAGATGGAACAAAGACAGAGACAGATCGAAACCCAACGCATGTTGATTGGACAGTGCGAGTGAATGACTCAGCTAGTAGTTATGATAATGCAACTGTTGTTGATGATTTAGGTGATAACCTAGAAATAGTTGAAGGTTCAATTAAAGTTGAAAAAATCATTCGTAACTACAATAACGAAGAAATCCGACGGGAAGAAGTAAGTGTATCACCAACGATTACGGATACTGGGTTTGAATTGGATCTAGGAGCGGTTGAAGATGCCTATTCAATTACCTATACAACACGAGTTATTCGACCAGAGGGTGGTGGTACTCGAACAGTTAATAATAATGCACGTATTATCCTAGGTGATAGTACAACGCCAGTTAGCGATGGCTTTGAAGGAAGTTGGTCTGAAGACTTACCAACTATTACTAAAGAAGGTAACTTGATTGAAGGCCGTAAAGATCGAATTGAATGGCAAGTAGAATATAACTACGGTAAAGAAAACCTTGGAACAGTTGAGCTAACAGATGTTCTGTCTCACGGTGAGATTGATCCTGAGTCTATTAGAGTCTATGAAGTTGATCCTGATATTGATGGTAATGTAACTTTAGGTGAACCTGTAGCTGGTGCGTTCCCATTAACTTTAGATGCAGAAGGTAAGGCTTACTATATAACCTTTGAATCTTCTGTTCCAGTTGGTCTAAATGGAACGGTGATGAATACCATCTCAGATAACTT
This sequence comes from uncultured Dolosicoccus sp., assembly GCA_945278685.1. Classification (GTDB taxonomy): domain Bacteria; phylum Bacillota; class Bacilli; order Lactobacillales; family Aerococcaceae; genus Dolosicoccus. The sequence goes on along the minus strand of CALYPW010000018.1, from coordinate 3,794 downwards.
AGAACCACAAAACTCTGATGATGCTTCTGTACCGGTTAATACTATCCCAACGGGTGGTAAAGTTGGTGAACAGAAGATCGATGAAAATGGTCAACCATATATTGAATGGACAATTTCGATGAATAGCGAGAAAGTTGATGTACCTTCGATTGAAGTGCTTGACGTCTTCAATCCGGAATACTTAACTTTAGACACTAGTTCATACGTCCTACTCCAAGATGGTCATCCAGTAGATAATTATAAAGTGACCCCATATACACATACGGATGGTCGAACAGGATTTAAGTTAATCGTTTCAGAAGCCGGTTCTCATATGTATGAATTTAAATACCGCACGAACTATACGACAGCTGGGATGCAACAGCCTAAAATTGCCAATCAAGCTGAACTTGTCTTTCTAGACAGTGAGGGCAATGACATCGGTGAAAGTCATAGTGTAAATGTTGGACTTGAAGGGCCTAGATCAGGTATTTGGAAGTATGGGGAGTATGTCTACGCTGAAGAAAACCCAACTGTAGCTCCACAAATTCGTTGGATAATTGGCTTTAATGAAAGTAAGATTTTATTAAATAATCCGAAGATTACAGATACGTTTACATCAGGTAACTATAGTTATGTTGATGGGACGATTGAAGTCTGGGCTAATGGAAATCCATTTACGAATTATACCTTTACTGAAGGAAGTAATGGCTTTGAGCTACAGATCAATGAAGAGACCAACTCGGAGTTCGGAGTGAGTTTCTTAACGACTGTGGATAAGGATGCCAACCAAAGTCAAAAGAATGATGCTTTACTCAAATGGCAAGGCGGAGAAGAAGAAGCATCTTATACAGTTAAGCAACGTGAGCCAGGTATTAGTAAAGACGCGACGGTTAAAATTAACGAAGATGGGACCAAGTCGATTGATTGGGTTATTAACTTTAACAACAATCGCCAAGTGCTCCATGGTGTAAAGGTTCAAGATAAGTATTCACCAGCGTCAGCGACAGTGAGTAATATTAAAGTTTTTGAAGATGGTACTGAGATTTTACCATCAGTAACTGGTCCAGGCGAAGGTAGTTTTAGTATTGATATGGGGGATTTAAACCCTGTACCGTATCAAATTACTTATACGACAACACTTTCTGCATCTGAAGAGATGAGTGATGTAAAGAACTCAGCAACGATTACGTATACAGGTGGCGAGCAAACGGCTTATAAGATGATTAACAAGCCAACCTTAGGTGTCAGCAAACAAGCTACAAATCTTGATAAGGAAGCAGAAAACCCAGTTATATCATGGCAAATCAATGCCAATACGGATGTTAAAAATCATTATGTCAATCTTGTAAATGCAGTGTTGTCCGATACGATTCCAGCTGATCAAAGATTGTTAGCTGAAACGATTCAAGTGACACGTGCAGATGGTAAGTCCATAGGGAATTACGATGTTACGAAAGATACGAATTCATTCAGTATCAACTTACCGAATGGACCGTATGAATATGTGGTAACATTCGATACGGAAATATTAGAATTCCCATCAGCTCATGCAACACAGATTGATCGTTATACCAACACAACAACCTTAACGAATACAGGTTATGACCCTGTGTCTCATGATGCCTATCAAGATTACTTTGGTGGGGGAGATACAGGCTTAATCGGTAAAGAGGGTGCTCAAAATGAGGACACTGAAAATATCGATTGGACGATTAAGGTTAATGAAGAAGGCTTGACGATTAACAATCCTACGATTACGGATAGCTTATCTGACAACCATACCTACGTGGCGGGTAGTCTTGTAGTTTCATCTGGCGGTAGCGAGCTCTCAGGAGGAACTGATTATGCAATCAGTTTGGGTGAAGGGAATCGTAGCTTTACGATGACTTTTACTAGTAATGTGATTAATGCGCCAGTGAGTATTACTTACTTAACTCGATTGAATCCAGATATTATTGGGTCGTATGATGTAACAAACTCAATTACTTTAACAGGTGGAACAGATAACAAAGAATTAGCAACCAAAGAGTCGTCAACTACAGCCCATCAATGGGTCTATGGTGGTGGTGGTAGCGGAACGACGGTTAACTTTACGTTAGAGAAGCAACATACCATCGATGAACAAAATATTCACAAAATTGCGGACGTTAAATTCAGATTAGACCGCTTAAATCTGGCGGGTACAAAAGTGGTAGACTCAGTAACGCTAAGAACTGATATGGATGGAACCTTCTCAAGTGGCACTATTCGAGCAGGGCGTTATGTCTTGACGGAGTTGGAAGCACCCGAGCAATTCCAAGTATTAGACCCTATTAACCTCACCATTGGTTATGCAGAAGGAACAACAGAAGAATATGTTGTTACTATCACAAAGGGCGAGGCAATAGCAACGGGGAATGTAATTACCGTCGAAAATGATATTAAGAAGACGACAGTTACAGCAACTAAGTATTGGGACGAAGCACCGCCAATGGAAATGCCAGTTTCATTATCTGCAACTAAGCATTGGGACGAAGCACCGCCAATGCCAATGCCATTTTTATTCTCTGCACAAGAAAACTCGGCATATCCTGCAACATGGTTTAAATTGTATCGATTTTTTTGGGTAGGGCATGCCAAGATAGATGAACCTGTGCCTGAGGCAGAAATCAAGCAACTCTCTAGTAATTCAGTGGTTGAAGACGTGACGTGGAATGATATTGATCAATTCACACCAGACGGTGAAGAATATTACTTCCGTGTTCAAGAAGTTGATGCTGAAGGTAATGACTTTACTCCAGATGGATACTACAAGCAAGAACAATACTTAGATGTCTACAATACCAAGATTGAAGATCCTGTAATTACTGCAATAAAACAATTAGTAGGACGCCTATTGATTGATGGCGAGTTTACTTTTGAATTAAAAGATCTTAATAGCGGTGAAGTCCTAAGTACTGCAACAAACGACGCTCAAGGTAATATTGTCTTTACTGATTTCTTAACAGAGGCTCAAAGAGCTGAATTAAGAGAGTATGGGGATCTTTACAACCAAGATTATGTAATTTCAGAAATATCAACGGATCCAGTTGGTGGTGTTAAATACGATGCCTCAACATTCAGGGTTACCATGAGTATGTCTACTGATTATGATACAGGATCTATTCGAGCTAGATTTATATATCCAGACGGCACACCAATATTCAAAAATACTTATGAATTCGGGCCAAGTGATATTGTCTTGGAAGCTAACAAGGTATTGAACGGTCAAGTTTTACTTGCTGATCAATTTGAATTTGAATTGATCGATGAAGCAGGTGAAGTTGTCCAAACAGTAGGTAATAATGTAGATGGTAAAGTGTACTTTGACGAGATCCACTACCAAGAAGCAGGTAAATTTACTTACTTAATACGTGAAATTCAAGGGGATCAAGGTGGTATGACTTATGATTCAACGATTCGAACTGTTGTTGTAACTGTGGAAGATAATGGTGAAGGCCAACTGGTAGCGTCAGCTAATTATGTAGGCGGTCCAGTAGTCTTTACGAACACTTACGTTGCAGCTCCAGGAAATATTGTCCTAGAAGCAAGTAAAGTATTAACTGGTCAAACTTTAGTGGATAATCAATTCACTTTTGAATTATTAAACGATGCAGGTGAAGTGATTCAAACTGTAACGAATAATGATTTAGGTCAAGTTATCTTTGAGGAAATCTCTTATGAGGGAGTGGGACAACACCACTACACAATTCGTGAGCAAGCTGGTTCACAACGTGGCATGACTTATGATTCAACGATTCGAACTGTTGTTGTAACTGTGGAAGATAATGGTG
>CALYPW010000017.1 GCA_945278685.1 uncultured Dolosicoccus sp. | reverse complement strand
ATACCTCGTAAGTTCTTCTAGTGAATTAAAACAGACAAAATTTGAACAACCTTTAAAATTATTAGGATAACTAACAATCTCTTTAGCCTTTTTTCTTCTTTCATGATAGACTATGAGTAGAAAAATAAAGGGGCGGGCTGTCGCCAGCCCCTTGTTGTTATATGAAGCTCTGAATGAGTTCAATCAACACTTTATTATTTCAAGTATCGTCAGTACTTGAAGTAAAATTGTTAATCGAATCTCGTTTCTGAGCTTCTTTTTATTTGTTCCACCCAACATTCTCACCTTCTTTGTTTATAGAGGTTATCTCCTAATCTCTATATATAGCAGATCAATACTCTGTCCGAGTGTCTGTAGTTAAATGCAAATTCTTTATTTATAGAGACGATGTTCGAATTTGGGGTGGGCAGCAAAAGAACCCCCAACATCTAGTAGAAGGCAGTCATATTATTCTTTATCACACGTATTTTTGCTCTCTCTATGTAAGGGGTAGAAGCAGTACGTCATCGCAGAAATTTTTCAATTGGAAGAAGAATAGTCCCAATCACCCTCTGTCAGTTCGGCAGAGGTTTTTTGCTGCTGAAAAACCGGCAACTTCCCAAGAGAAATTTCTTTTGAACAAGTATTTCGACCGCGGATATGCTACAATGGGGAAGTACGAGTATAGATACATACAGAAAGTAGGTTCAGTGATGAAACTGCCCAAAGAAGGAGAATTCATCACTATTAAGAGTTATAAACATGACGGATCCTTGCACCGGACCTGGCGCGACACAATGATTTTAAAAACCAGCGACCAGTCCATCATTGGCTGTAATGATCACACCTTAGTTACCGAGTCCAACGGTCGACGCTGGATGACCCGCGAAGCGGCCTTGTTGTATTACCACAAACATTTTTGGTTCAACATTGTCGCCATGATTCGCAAACGCGGCGTGACTTATTATTGCAATTTGGCATCCCCTTATGTGGTGGATGCAGAAGGCATCAAATACATCGATTACGACTTGGACATCAAGGTTTTCCCCGATGGGGAGAAGCAGTTGTTGGATGTGGATGAGTATGAGCTTCATAGCCGAATGTACAATTATCCAGAAGAAATTGACCCCATCATGAAATACCAAATTCAAGAATTGAACCGGTGGATTGACGAGAAAAAAGGTCCATTTTCCCCGGAATTCATCGATATTTGGTATGAGAGATATTGTCAGTTGACTCACCGGAAACGTCAGTAACTAAATAGTAGTGAATTCACGGCGTTCAGAAATGAACATATAATTTGATAGACAGTCCTGCCAGGCTGTCTTTTTATTTGTAAAGTTGGAGGAAATACAGATTCAGAAATATAAACTTGTCCGCAAAGATTGGGTTCACCACGTAGGACGTCGAGAATCCACTCGGAAGCTCATCGCCTTGACCAAAGACATCGAAGCTATCGAAAAAAGGGCCTATAATGGCGAATTAGGTGCCCTTTACACACCAGAAGCTACCACCTTTAAACTGTGGGCACCGACCGCCGTGAGCGTGGAGTTGATCCTTTATGACGGCTTTTATGGCCCCAAAAAAGAAAAAATTGCCATGATCAAAGAAGAAGACCAGGGCTTGTTCACCCATACCTTGGAAGGGGATCAGCACGGAACAGCCTACCGTTACGAATTAACCTTCATTGATCGCATTGTCCGACACACCAACGATCCCTACATGAAAGCCAGCACGGTCAATGGTCGCCGCTCGGTGGTGGTGGACTTGGAACGAACCAACCCCAACAACTGGAACCGAGAGCGCATGGCGCCTATGCAAGACATTAGTCAAACCATCATCTATGAAATTAATGTCCATGACTTCACCATCTCCACCACGGGATCCATCGAAAAGCGGGGAAAATACCTCGGAATGGTTGAAAAGGGAACCACCAATAACATGGGTTCCTCAACAGGTATCGACTATTTAAAAGACTTGGGCGTCACCCACGTGCAAATCATGCCCTTCTTCGACTTTGCTACCATTGACGAGACCGCCGAAGTTCCTGAAGAAGCGGACTACAACTGGGGTTACGACCCTCAAAACTACAACGTTCCGGAAGGGTCCTATTCCATGGATCCTTATGACCCCTTCAAACGCATCCAAGAAGTCAAAACCATGATCCAAGGCTTGCACGACGCCGGCATCCGCGTCATTATGGATGTGGTCTATAACCATGTCTATCAGGTTGAAAAGCAAAGCTTGCACAACACCGTACCAGGTTATTACTTCCGCTACATGGCCAACGGCCAATACGCCAACGGAACCGGCGTGGGGAATGAGACCGCCTCGGAGCATTTGATGATGCGCAAGTATATCTTGGACAGCGTCAAATATTGGGCCGAAGAATACAAAATTGATGGTTTCCGCTTTGACCTCATGGGCATTCATGACATTAAGACCATGAACCTGGTGCGAGAACTGGCCGATGAGATTGATCCCAGCATGATTATTTATGGCGAGGGCTGGGACTTGGATTCACCGCTACCACGAGGTCAACGGGCCACCATAGACAATGGAGCGGCCATGCCAAGGGTGGGGCATTACAACCCGACCTTGCGTGAAGCCTTAAAAGGCAATGACTTCGACATAAGTGCCCGAGGATTTGTCAACGGAGCCTGGTATTTGGAAGGGAAATTGTGCCACAGTTTCCAAGGACACTACAACGGAGTCAAATTCGAGAATCCTCAGCAGGTCATCCAATACGTGGAATCCCATGACAACTACACCCTTTTTGACCGCTTGCAAGATGGCTGTGGCAATTGTCCCCCAGAGACCATCATTCGCCAACACGAATTGGCCTCTACCATTATCCTCTTGGCTCAGGGAATCCCTCACATCCACGCCGGACAAGAATTTCTCAGAACCAAAGAGGGGGTACGGGACAGCTACAATAAGCCCGACGATATTAACAAAATTGACTGGAAACGCCAAGACCAGTTCCCAGAGAGTGTGGCATTGATGCGCCGATTGATTGCCTACCGCAAGCAAGAGCCACTTTTCCGCATGACCAGCTATGAAGACATCAATGCGCGCATCCAAGTTTTGCACAACGATGCCCAAGTAGTCATCTTCAAGTTGACCGGTGACGACCACGAATTATACGTCCTTTTTAACGCTCGTGGGGAGTCCATTCATTACGACTTGCCCGAAGGAGAGTATGCCTTTAGAATCTTCGACCGCCACGTCTACCTAGACGCCGATGAGCGCTGCGAGACTCTGAGCAATGTGGAGGTGCCTTATCTATCGACGGCCGTCTTCCAACGGGATCTTTCCCAATGAGAAAGATCTATGTCGATGCGGACGCTTGTCCCGTTCGGCTAGAGATTTTCGAAGTTGCAAAAGACTTAGGGGACCCAGTGGTCCTTGTTTCCAGTGTGGACCACATGACTCGGCGATCCCATCCTAGCCACGTCCAAGAAGTATACGTGGACAAGGGTAGCGATTCTGCAGATTTCAAAATAGTGTCCTTGATGGAGAAAGGCGATGTGCTGGTGACCCAAGATTATGGCCTGGCATCCCTGGTCCTTCACAAGGGCCGTGTCTTTCATCACAACGGACGGGAATATTTGCCGGAAAAGATGGACGACTTGCTTTTGCGCCGACACTTAAGCGCCCAAGCCCGTCAAGCAGGGCAAAGAACCAAAGGGCCACGCAAATTCACCCACGAGGACCGTCAACGTTTCAAAAGTCGCTTTTATGATTCTTTGTGCCAGGAACCAAAGCTTTCACCAAAAAGTTAAGATTCTTTCAAAGAATTGGTAGATACTGAAGACATCCCGCAGGATGCAACCCCCACCGATGATACCCGCAAAATAAAAGGAGAATATTTGTGTCAATTAAATTAATCGCCATTGATTTGGATGAAACTCTACTACAATCAAACAAGGAACTGGACGTTGAGCGCTTCGACAATATTCTGGCCCGTCTCTTGGAGTCTGGCATTATCGTCCACATTGTGACTGGGAATTCCTATGCCCGTTTGAATTCCTACTTTGACTTGGCCAGCCATCCCGATATTTATTTCGGTGCGGACAATGGCAACTACCTCTTCAAAGATGGGGAAGTGCTTCGCCGCAAAGGCTTTACACAGGCACAATACACCGCCATTACCGACTTCTTGGACGAGAATATTTCGGGTAAATTGGCCCTGTCCGACGGCCGTGAGAACTATATGCGCGAGACGGAAGGTGACCTGCATGACCGCTTGGTCTGGTATTATCCCTTGATGAATTATGTGGACAGCTTCCATGATGAGGAAGCGCCGGCTGAAGTCACCAAGATTACCAGCTTGTCCACCAACGACCTTCCTGGCATTAAGAAAGTCCTAGATCAATTGGAAGCCGCTTTTGATGATTTGGAAGCCGTGACTTCCGGTGGTTCCTTTATGGACATTCACCCCATTGAAGGGGGTAAGGGCGGTTCCGTGGGTTACCTCATGGAGACTTTTGGCCTGGATGCTTCGCAAGTCATGGCCTTTGGGGACAGCTTGAACGACTTGGCCATGATGAAATTGGCCAACTACAGCTGCGCCATGGAAGTGGCAGATCCTGATCTAGTTGCTCACTGTAATTACCAAATTGGTAACAACAACGACGGAGCCGTTCTAGACGTTCTGGAAGAACTCTTGGCAGATCCAAGTATGTCCTTTATGCAGAAATACAAAATTAATCGTTAATACACAAAAACAAGCTTGTCCTCGTAAATGAGGACAAGCTTGTTTATTTTCTGTGAAATAATTAGTGGATAGTAATGGCGACTTGCTTCATCAAGCTTTCCACCTGTTCTTTATCAATGCGTCCGTTACCACCACTGTAACTGTTAGAAATACGGGCCGCAATGGCGGTACGTAGAGCTTCTTTGAAGCACCAATCATTTTCAAGACCGGCCACCAATCCCGCAATAAAGGCATCGCCCGCTCCTGGGGAAATATGGGTCTTTTCTCGCAGAGGCAAGTAAAGATCATAAACCTTTCCGTCCTTGCCTCGAGACAGGACACGTTCTTCTTCCCAAGTTACCGTAATGTAAGGCACCTGAGTCTCCAAGTCCCGCAAAGCCTCGACGGCTTCATCGATGGTCATGCTCTCTTTGCCAACCGCTTCCTTGAATTGGGCAGGGTTCAAGCGAATGACGTCCACCACGTCATCTTTCGCGTTGAGAATGTTCTTGTATTTTTCATCGGAGATGTCCGCCACGATGGTAAAGTCACGATCAAAGTTGTTCTTGAAGTAATGAATCAAGTCCAAGTTGATATGGTCCAAATCGGTATTGACAGATCCATTGATGGTAATAATTTTGGTGTCTTGGTAGTAATTCAAGATATTGGTTAACTCTTCTTGAATTAAATCCACATGCTTCCTGCTCAGGAGGGGACCGTCTTCAATCAGTTTGGTCTGGGTCCAGTCATCATGCATGAGTAACATGATGTCTCGGGTATCTTCGTCGTTGTAATAGTAGTAGGTGTGGAAGTTGTCACGGATCAATTCTTGTTCGATGAAACGTCCGTTCAAGCCCCCTACGACCGTAAAGGCCACAGAGGGAATGCCTAATTTGGTCAAGGCTCGGGCCGTATTGATGCCCTTTCCACCGGTGGTTCGGATCGGTTCTGGTAATTTGTTTCGCCCTGCGACTTTTAATTGATCTAAGCGATAAATATTGTCTACGGCAGGATTTAAAGTAATTGTAAGTATCATTGTCTAATCCTCCTGAATCTTAATGTAAATCCATTATATTACAAATTCTATGAAACCGCTATATTAATCTTGAAAGTCTTTTCACACAAGGGTGCCAAACCTCTTCCGGATCCCCTTGAGAGCGTTGACAGAAAAGCCAGACAATGATAAATTGAAAGAGCCATAAAAGTTAAAAAAGAGGATGTAGATGATAACCATGAAGAAGAAAATAACCGTCGTTGGAAGCATTAATACAGATTTTGTGGTCACTTCTGACCGCTGGGCCCAACCTGGGGAAACCATTATTGGGAGAAGTTTCCAAACCACTTTCGGAGGCAAAGGAGGTAATCAGGCCATCGCAGCCGCCAAACTCGGTGGAGAAGTAACCATGATTGGGCGAGTGGGCCAAGACGTCTTTGCGGATGAGTACTTGAATAACTTTAGAGAGCACCGCGTCAAGACCGATGGTGTCGAGAAGGTGGATACCTCCACCGGTTCGGCCTACATTACGGTGGCGCAGCAAGACAACTCCATTATCGTCGTCCCAGGGGCCAATGACTACCTTCAGCCCGAGGACATAGAAGAGTACCAAGAGCTCTTGAAGAACTGCGACTTGGTGATCTTGCAACAAGAAACACCCGCAGATACCATCGAGTATGTGGTGGACTACTGCCACCGTCACGGGGTAGATACCTTGTTAAACCCCGCACCGGCTCGGGAAATTCCCCAAGCGGTCATTGATCAGGTGACTTATTTAACCCCCAATGAAACTGAATTTGCGCTCATGTTCCCAGACCAGTCCTACGAAGAAGCCTGTGCCCAGTACCCCAAGAAATTAATCATTACTTTGGGGTCCGATGGAGCCGTCTTTAACAATGGTCAAGAACACATCAACGTGCCTGCCTTTGTCGTCAAGCCCATTGACACCACCGGCGCTGGTGATACCTTCAACGGTGCCTTGGCAGTGGCCATCACTTCTGGCATGGATCTGGAAGAGGGCATGGCCTTTAGTAACTTGGCATCTTCTTTGTCCGTTCAAAAGTTCGGTGCCCAAGGAGGAATGCCGACCTTGACAGAGATGCGCCTGCATCCGGACTACCAAGATCACTGGAACCTTTCCTAAGGAGGAATCATTGATATGACTCTGAATTTAACACCTTTAAGCAATGGTTCGGATATCCGAGGCATTGCTATTTCCACCAGCAAGCACAGCCAGAACCTGACCCCCCAAGGGGTTCGTCACATTGGTCTGGGCGCCTTGGCCTGGTACAAAGAGAAATACCAACCCCAAGGATCTCTTCGCATTGCGGTGGGCCACGACAGCCGCTTGTCTGCCAAGGATTTGCAACAGGCCTTGTTTGACGGTTTAGCCGCTGACGACGTCACCCTTTTGGACGTGGGCTTGGCCACCACACCTTCCCTTTTCATGGCTACTCAGTACGAGGAAATCCAGGCAGACATGGGCATCATGATCACAGCCAGCCACTTGCCCTTTGAATACAACGGCTTTAAGTTCTTTACCAAGGATGGCGGTTTGGATGCAAAAGACATTACGAACATTCTCACCCTGGCAGAAAAATTGCCTTATGAACCAAAAACACCTCATATTGAAAAAGCCGACCTTTTAGACATCTATGCCCGGGACATGCGCGACAAGATCCGTGAAACCTTGAAAGACAAGGACGACCAACCACTAAAGGGCCGACACATCGTGGTGGACGCCGGAAACGGCGCGGGAGGTTTCTTTGCTACGGAGGTCTTGGCCAAACTAGGGGCCAAGATTGACGGCAGTCAGTTCCTCGATCCCGATGGGACTTTCCCCAACCACGAACCCAATCCTGACAACAAAGAAGCCATGGCCAGCATCCAAAAGGCCGTCCAAGCGGCGGGTGCAGACTTGGGAATCATCTTTGACACGGACGTGGACCGTTCCGCGGTGGTGGATAAGTCTGGCATGGCCTTTAACCGCAACAATCTGATTGCTTTAATCTCGGCGGTGGTCTTACGCGAGCATCCCGGAGCCACCATTGTGACCAACTCGGCCACCTCCGAGCATTTGCGTACCTTCATTGAAGCCCGTGGCGGTCAACAAGACCTCTACTTGACGGGTTACCGCAATGTCATTAATCGAGCGGTGGATTTGAACGATCAAGGAATCGATGCCCAGTTGGCCATCGAAACCAGCGGTCACTCCGCCTTGAAGGAGAACTACTTCTTGGATGACGGGGCCTATCTGGCCATGAAACTCTTGTGCGAGGATACCCTCTTGGCACAAAAAGGCCAATCCTTGATGGACCTCATTGAAGAGATGAAACAACCGGCACAGACCCATGAAATTCGCTTTGAAATCTTGGAAGAGCCGGTGGTAGAAGCTGGTGGGCAAATCATTCAAGCCTTTAAGGACTATGTGGATACCTTGCCTGACATTTCGGTCATTCATGACCACATGGAAGGCATGCGGGCCAACGTCTCCGGCAAATACGGCGACGGTTGGTTCCTGGTGCGCCAAAGTTTGCATGAACCACTCTTGGTTTGGACCATGGAGAACGATCACGCCGATAAAGTTTCCTTGCTGGTAGAAGACTTAGAAGGATTCTTCCAAGAACGCCCGGAATTAGAATAAATCAAAAACCGTCAGTGTGTGAACCACACAGCTGACGGTTTTAAACGTTAGCGTTCCAATTTCCCAGGATAGCCCAAGGTTCCTTCTTGCACGTTGGTGGCTTGATAGCCTTGTTGTGTTAGAAAGTCCGTGGCCTGGCGGGAAGTATTTCCGCTTCTACAAATGACATAATAGTGCTTATTTTTGTCTAGTTCCCGCACGCGCTTTTCAAGACTGGACAAGGGGAGACTGACGGCTCCCGGCACGTGTCCCAAATGGTAATTGATCTTGGGGCGCACATCCAGGATATGAAGGGTCGGGTCATTTTCGAGCAGGGGGCAGAAATCTTGCATGCTAATTTCATTCATGGGAATCCCTCTTTCTAGGCTTTCCTCCATCTTAACGACTTTGCGTGGGAGAATGCAAAGAAAAAGGATTTTCTCTCATTGACTTAATGAGGACATTAACTTATTCTTAACTTAACAATTACTGCCACATCCCAGGAGGAATCCCCATGGAAACTTTGGACACCATTCGCCTTCGCAAATCGACCCGCGCCTATCAAGAAGAACCAATCGACGAGAAAGATTTAGAAACCGTCTTATCCGTTGCCAGCCTAGCACCGGTCGGACGGGGAGAATATGACAGCCTTCACTTAACAGTCGTCCAAGATGCGGAATTCTTGCATCAAATTTCCCAACAAGTCTCCAAGTCTCACCAGGGAGGGCGGGACCCACTCTACGGCGCTCCAACTTTGATTGTGATTTCCTCCAAGGAGAATCCCTCCAAGGGCATGGATTATTCTAATGCCTCCTTTGTGGCAGGAAATTTAATCTTAGGTGCGACAGAACTTGGTTTAGGCACCTGTATTCTATGGAAGCCGGCCAAGATTCTTGCTGCCAAGGAAGAACTTCATCAACAATTGGAATTGCCAGAAGGCTTTGAACCGACACTCACTGTTGCCCTAGGCAAGCCCTTGAAAGACGATACTTCCAAGAAAGAATGGTCCCAACGCATTGACGTGAACCGAGTATAATGACCAATAAGAGGCTGTGGCAAAGATCCAGCCATTCACCGGCTAAATGGCTGCAATATCAGCGGTTTAGTCGTTTTTTGTTGCCGAATGGTTGTCCTTCGGATCCCCGAATCGGGTCAAGTTCAAAAACATGGCAGCACTTCAATGGCTGGTTGGCACATGTGTTCTTGGAAGGCTTTTTAAAGCGCGAGATTGATCACTATCCGCTCATTGATCCTTTTAATTTCTTAGAGTAAACGGTTTCTTGTAATGGGATACCAAAAACAAATCGCAAGGTTATGATTATATTTCAGGCTATCTTACTGATCAGAATGTTTGATCTATTTTAATGAAGGATTTACTCGAAAGTAGGTCTCTGTCAGATTTAGAAGTTCTTCTTCAACATCAGTTGGAAGTGGCCAATGTTTTAAACGCCATTGCCAATTACAACCGATGGTGGACGGCTCATTCATTCGAGCATCGTTATCTAAATTCAAAAGATCTTGCATGGTATAAATGGCGACTTGACTGACGCTAGCAGCTAGTCCGCGATTGAGTACCTGACTAGCAGATTGACCAAGGCGACGGTTGAGATAATTATCCACTTGATCTCGTTGAGCTTGGTTTGTTGAGTCTTCCCACCAACCACGAGCTGTTTCGTTATCGTGCGTACCTACATACGCAATCGAATTGACGGGGTAATGATGGGGTAGATCGAGACTGTCTGCTTGTGCGTCAAATCCGAATTGGAGAATTTTCATACCTGGATACCCAGTGGCTTCGCGCATGGCAATGACTTCCTCTGTCATAAATCCTAGGTCTTCAGCAATAATTGGCAAGTCTTTCCCAAGAGCTTCTTCAAGCGCATGAAAGAGGGCCAAACCTGGTCCCTTCACCCAATAACCCTCAGCAGCACTAGACGCTCCAGAAGGTACTGCCCAGTAGGACTCAAATCCTCTGAAGTGGTCGATACGTAGAATGTCATAAATTTCCAGATTAAATTTAATTCGTTCAATCCACCAGGAGTAGTTGGTTTCAGCCATATATTTCCAATTATAGATTGGATTTCCCCAGAATTGACCTTCAGGAGTGAAGTAATCTGGCGGAGTACCAGCAAGACTCAGTGCACGGCCCTGTGCATCAACATCAAAAAGATGCCGAGACTGCCACATTTCTACACTGTCGTAAGCGACATAGATGGGGAGATCACCAATGATTTTGATATTCGCTTGATTGGCATATTCCTTAAGGGCATGCCATTGCTGAAAGAACCAGAACTGAGTCATTTGATGATAGCGTATATTTGATTTTTTCTGTCTTAGAAGTTGTTGGACATCTTCTGATAAATGATCTTGATAAACGAAAGGCCAATCAACCCAGCTTTTCAATTCGAAGTGTTCTTTGATGGTCATATAATGACAAAAGGGATCCAACCAACTCTTTTGTTTATTAAGAAATTCTTTTAAAGATTCTTTTTCTTGCATGGAAGCCCGGGCTTCAAAATTGCTCACCGCTTTTTCTAAAAGTGGACGTCGTTGCTGGAAGATTTGGGAGTAATTGACTTGATCAGGCGATGTCTGATTTATTTCATTTTGCAAATCATCCGGAGATAAATAACCTTGCTTGACCAATTCTCTGAGATCGATTAAATGAGTATTACCAGCAAAAGCTGAGAATGACTGGTAAGGCGAATCACCGTAGGAAGTGGTCGTCAAAGGTAGAATCTGCCAGTAGGTTTGTTTTGTTTTTTGCAAAAAATCCACAAATTTGTATGCTTCCTCCCCGAAACTTCCAATTCCTTGATCGTTTGGTAAGGAAGTAATATGCATCAATATACCACTGCTTCTTTTCATAATAGGACCTCCTTTGTTTTGATTTTATTATAGAATAATTAAATATCTGGTGCAAACGTTTTCGTGTTATTGGTATTTATTTTTGCGTATAATGACAATGAGGTGAGCAATTATGACTGTAACTATTAAAGATGTAGCAAAGATGGCGGGTGTTGCTCCTTCGACCGTTTCGCGAGTAATCTCGGACCATCCCTCGATCAGTCAGGCAACAAAAAACCGAGTCAGACAAATTATGAAGGATCTTCAATATTATCCTAACTTCAACGCTCGACAATTAGCTAGTAAACGATCAAGAATCGTAGGCATCGTACTACCACCAGACAGTGATGCGTTCTATCAAAATCCTTTCTTTCCAACGGTTCTTCGGGGAATCAACGAAACCGCGAGCCGCTATCAGTATTCGTTGCTTCTATCGACAGGAGAGGGAGACCAGAGCCGATTGGAGCATATTAAAGCCATGATTTATGGCAAACAAGTGGAGGGATTGATTTTTCTTTACGCAGCAGAAGCTGATCCACTCTTAAGTTTTGTTTTAGAAGAGGGATTTCCTTTTGTTGTCATTGGAAACGTTGCAGGAATTCCTATGAATTCTATTGATAATGACAATCTCAAAATCTCTCAATTGGCAACTGATTATCTTTGGCAGCAAGGTGCGAGGCGGATTGCTTTTATTGGTGGAGATACTCGACAGCAATTTATCACTCAGCGTATTCGCGGAGTGAATTTAGCTTTATCGAAACATGACCAACAATTGGCAGAAGACGACATTTACAATCAGATTCCATTTTTAGCGAGTGCGGGTTATGAATTGATGAATCAATTGATAAGAAAGGATTGTTACGATGGGTTAGTAGTCAGTGATCAGTTGGTAGCGGAAGGAGTCTATCACGCTATTCTTGAACATGATCTTTTGGAGCGTTATCAAATGCTCACTTTCAAAGCATATTCTGACCAACATTCTGTCAACTATTTGCACTATCCGTACTTTAATCTGGATTCGCAGAAGCTTGGTGATCAAGCAATGGAAATATTGCTGGAGGTTTTATCTGAAGCAGACGGCCCAGATCGTAAACGGTATGTGTACGAATTAATTCCAAGTGAATTAGTGTTCCCACGGACAAAGTAATTCATTTAGAGCAAAGAATGTAGTTCGTTGCTTTTTTTTATTAAAAGAAAGCGCTTTACAAATTAATGTTGTGTTGTCATACTCTTTTTAAAGCAAACGTTTGCTTAAAGTAAGAAAGGGGTATCACTATGAATAAATTGAAACAGATTTTTTCTTTTGATTTCCTGCAACAGTTCGGTAAAGCGTTGATGGTAGTTATTGCAGTTATGCCAGCAGCTGGTTTAATGATCAGTGTTGGAAAGTCATTACCGCTAATTAATTCGGACTGGTCGTGGCTTTTGACAACTAGTAGCGTGATTGAAAATATAGGTTGGGCAATAATTGGTAATTTGCATTTATTATTCGCCGTTGCCATCGGAGGATCCTGGGCGCGTGAACGTGCTGGGGGAGCATTCGCGGCAGTGACTTCGTTCATTTTGATTAACCGTATTACTGGCGCAGTTTTTGGAGTTAGTGGAGAGATGCTTGTAGATCCCGAAGCGATGGTTAATACTTTAATCGGATCAGAAATCCCAGTTATGGGATATTTTGTAGAGGTAATCGGGTCACCTGGATTAAATCTAGGGGTTTTTGTCGGAATCATTGCTGGTTTCTTAGGAGCCAATGCTTATAACAAATATCATAATTACCGCAAATTACCCGATGCATTATCTTTCTTTAACGGTCAACGCTTTGTTCCTTTTGTTGTGATTTGGTGGAGTGTACAGGTATCGATTGTTCTTGCGATCTTTTGGCCTTTGGTTCAAACTGGAATTAATTCTTTGTGGGCAATGGATTGCAAGTTCGCAAGACACAGCACCCATATTAGCTCCCTTCCTCTTTGGAACTTTAGAGAGATTATTACTTCCTTTTGGTCTACATCACATGTTGACCATTCCAATCAATTACACCCAGTTAGGGGGTACTTATGAAGTGATAACTGGTGTTCAAGCTGGCCAGCAAGTGTTGGGTCAAGATCCGCTTTGGTTGGCGTGGGCTTCAGATTTAATGAATTTACGAGCCGCCGGCGATACCGATCAAGTCAATTACTTGTTAGAGCATTTTGTTCCTGCTCGTTTCAAGGTCGGGCAAATGATTGGTTCCATGGGAATTCTAATGGGGGTTTCTTACGCCATGTATCGCAACGTTGACCGTGATAAATTGAAGCAGTATAAGTCAATGTTTTCCTCAGCCGCATTAGCAGTTTTTCTAACGGGTGTTACTGAGCCCTTGGAATTTATGTTCATGTTTGCTGCGTTACCACTCTATCTTGTTTATGCGGTCATTCAGGGACTGGCGTTCGCCATGGCAGACATCATTCATTTACGTGTTCATTCATTTGGAGTGATTGAACTCTTGACAAGAACCCCTCTGATAGTCAAAGCGGGTCTTCGAGCGGACTTGCTGAACTTTATACTCGCTTGTTTGGTCTTTGCCGTGTTGAGTTATTTTGTTGCAAACTTCATGATTCAACGTTTCAAATATGCCACACCCGGACGTCTTGGCAATTATGAAAACGAAGGAGATGCTGAAGAAATAGCTTCAGCAAGTGTTGAAGTATCCGCCAGTTTTGATAGTAGTGGGAATGTCCTAGTGGATCGAATCATCGCACTTTTAGGTGGTTCAGCCAACATTGAGAATGTGGATGCGTGTATGACTCACCTACGAGTAACTGTCAAGGATCCCGAATTAGTGGGTGATGAGAAACAGTGGAAAGATGCAGGAGGCATGGGCTTAATAGTTCGAGAACAGGGCATACAAGCCGTTTACGGCCCTAAAGCTGATGGTTTAAAAAATGACATACAGGATGCATTAGATCAAGGCGTTGTAATCAATGCTGAAAAATTAAGTGAATAATCACTGGTTGAAGAGAATTAATAGGCGGAACTGAGTGGCTCCGCCTATTATTATTAGGAGATAAACAATGAAAGTATTAACATTAAACGTTCATGCTTGGCTAGAAAATGATGCTCCCGACAAACTACAAGCGCTGATAGGCCATCTACTCATCGAAGATTATGATTGGATTGCTTTACAAGAGGTGAACCAAACGATCGGCGGAACGGTGGTATCAGATCTCTCTCAATTGATGGCGACAGATTGTCAGCATCCCATCGTTGAAGACAACTATGCGTTCATGCTCGTTCAAGCTTTACAAGAGAAAGGTTTGGCTTATTATTGGGCTTGGGCTTACAATCATATAGCCTATGATCGTTTTGAGGAAGGTGTGGCTTTATTGGCGAAAAAACCTTTCATGGCACAGAGAATTCTTTTGTCTGCAGTCGATGATCCACAGGATTATCATACGCGTGCGGCGCTCTTAGCCTCCGATAATAATTTGCAAGTGGTTTCTTGTCATCTTTCCTGGTGGAAAGAAGCGGGTGGTTTTCAAGATGAATGGAAGCGGCTGGTTTTAAATTTAAATAATCTTGAGAATCCTAGTATTTTGCTCGGCGACTTCAATGCGCCAAGTCATCGGCGTAACGAATCTTATGATTTGGCGACTGAGTATTTACAAGATGCTTTTTACTTAGCTGCTCAAAGGGAGGGAAATGCAACCATCCCTGGTGGAATTGATGGGTGGTCCAGCACTGAAAGAGCTCAAAGAATTGATTTAGTTCTTATGACACCCGATTTTACTGTCAATCAATACCGTTCTGTTCTAGATGGTGTCCATGGCCCAATTGTTAGTGATCATTATGGAGTAGCTGTAGATTTACATCCGTGAAATTTAGAATAATGACTAAGAAGATAAAAATCCTCATCTCTTATTGCCTTAAAGAGATGAGGTTAGTTGCATTGATTTTTTAGAAGTTTATCTCAAGAATGAGCGGACTGTTTCTTTACTTGATTTTTATGTAACCGACATTTTGAGTCGCTTCCACCGTCTGTGGAGAATTTATTTCCATTGACCCGACTTGATCCATGTCTGTACATACCACTACAAATGTTTTATCTTTATCAGCTTGTGTGAGAGCAGATAGATCCACGTTTCCAATACTTTCGCCAGCAACGATCGTTTGACCTTCTTGAATGTTTAAATCGAAGGGTTTTCCTTCTAATTCAACGGTGTCGAAACCAAGATGAATGAGGACATCAATTCCAGTTTCTGTTGTTATTCCAATAGCATGCTTGGTTGGGAAAATTGTTTTTACTTTTCCGCTTACTGGTGAATAGAGTTTGCCATCATTTGGAACTAAAGCATAACCATCGCCCATCATTTTCTGAGCAAAAATTGGGTCACTAACAGTGTCGAGATCCACTAACTTTCCATGGCTAATGGCAACTAACTCACTGGTTTTATTTTCAGCTTTTTTCTTGAAGAAATTAAACATGGGTATCACTTCCTTAATTCATTTAAGTGCTTTCATCTGCTTAATCATAGCAATTTTAGATGGCTAATAAAAGTTTTATGTTTCGAAGCTGTCCCGAATTACTGATGCATGATAATTGTCTATCGCTGTTAAATGTCAGCGAGGGGCTGGTGAACTTATATTCATTAACATCTATCCATCTTCAAAGCCAAGAATAATACCGCCACGTTCGGCGTAGTAGTTACATAAACCACTCATGTCGCGAATGGTGACACTTTCTGGTTTGAAGCGATCGTTAATGGCGGCCTCAATGCGAGTAGCCAATTGAGGACTATTGGAATGGCTCAATTCAATGCGTCCATTCTGATAATGATTTTCCTCAAGGAAATTCATAAGCGCAGCAATTCCACGGCGCTCGCCCCGTGCTTTGTCGGATAATTCAATGGCTCCTTCCGAGGTTCGACGCCCGATCAAGCGCATACCCAGTAGACCAATCAAGGTCGCCTGCGTCCAAGACACTCGCCCGTTGCTGCGAAGATTGTCCACGGATTGGAGCATGAAGACGATGTTGGTGCGCTGATGGTAGGCATTCATTTGTTCCACCATGTCGTTGAAAGATACATCTTCATGGGCCAATGCCATGGCGCGAACCACCAATAAGTTCTCTTCGGCACCGGCGGATTTGCTATCGAAGATATGGATATTCATATTCGGATTTTCTTCTTTGACCAATTCGGCGCCCATGACAGCCGAGTTATAACTGCCCGACAGGGCACTTGACAGAGTAAAGCAGATCACATTTTCTGCGCCTTTGAAGGCCTCTGCGTATCTTCCAGGGGCTGGGGCTGCGGAAGAGGATCCTTTCTTTGATTCTTTCAAACGATCCAACAGGTGGGGGATATCAATATCTAAATCGTCAATAAAGGTCTCACCTTGTACGTCGATGGATAAGGGTACATTTTCGAAGCCGATATCTGGGCTTCCTGTCTCGTATATTTTAATGTCACATCCAGAGTCTGCTACAAT
>CALYPW010000016.1 GCA_945278685.1 uncultured Dolosicoccus sp. | reverse complement strand
TTGCCAAAGTATCTCGGATACTTACCACCGTGTGGTTGATGATGTCACGGACTATGTGTTGGGTGAACGAGAAACGACGACGGATGAAGATCAAGGATCTGAAGGCGAAGCAGTCACTGAAGAAGAAGGAACCACTGAAGGTGTAGATGTCTTCAATGTACCGGCATCAGAGGATTTAACGCAAGCATTGAGCGCTAGTGAAGACTTTAACTTAGGGTTATCTTTATACTCAGACACTTCTGCCTACACTCTGAACAGAAATGGTTTCGAAATGACAGTTGAAGCCTTGGAAGTTTTTAAGGTTTCCAAACCTTCTGATGATCTCACGATGGAATTTAACTTTGATTCCAAAGGTGGAGGACTTGTAGTTTTGAAAGTGACGGCACATAATCACCGCGATGAGGATATTTTCTTCCCGACGACGGATTTAAAGTTGTCTTATGAGGAAGCGGATGCGGCACTATCACCGAGCACGCTTCTGTATCCATCCTTGGGTGGGAACCTAGTGGATGTTTTGAATGAGAACGGCGGAGCAATCGCTCCCGATCAAACGGTGGAAGGATATTTAATCTATGGCCTGGGTAAATCTGACTTGGAGGCCATTGAGTCTCAAGAAAGCTTCTATCTAACCATGAAACCACGCAGTGATGCGACGGATCTGGCTGGATTAACCAATCGTACCTTTGGAACGGATCTGAAGATGTATTTGCCCTTGTCAGATAGCTCCCAGAAACTTTTCCAAGAACAACAAGGGCAAATCCCAGATATTTTGTCGACAGATAACTGGGGAGAAAAAACCATCTTGGCCGAAGAAACTTTGGACAAGAACAAGCGGGATCAAGGTGTAGACTTCTATCTTCGCCGCATCGAAGTCAGTAATTTTGAACCTAATGAATACCACGAGGAGTCTTTCGAGACCTTTGTCAATGGTGTTGTCATTGTGTCGATTGAATACGATGTGACCAATGAGACGGAAGAGAAGCTTTTGCCTGTGGACGGACCAGGAAAATTAACCATCAATGGGGACGATATCTTTAATGAATACGTTCTGACTACTGATAGTTACGGGCAAGAAGTTGATCCTGGCAAGAAGGTAACCGTTGTAAAAACATTTGCTCTGGACAAACAATACTACGTGAATAATTGGCAAGGGGAAGTCATTGATATTGAGCTTACTGCTCCAACAACGACTGAAGAAGAAATGCTTGTCATGATTTCTTCTCAAGAGGATGAAGAAGAAGCCGTGGAGCTGACCGATGATTCTCGCATTGTTAATTTTAAATATACACCGAAACTGTTATGGGAAATTGATGAAAACTTAGAACTTGTCAAAGTAAAGAAAAAATCTTTGAGAGAACTCCAAAGTCACTCAGAGGATGATGACTTGGACGTCAGTGAAGAGAACGAGGAAGTTTATCCCGATCACTAAGCATTTAGAAGATACAAAGGAGTAGTTGTGGATGGGAGTCATTGTGAACGCACTGGCCATTGTGGTGGCTGGAACCATCGGTCTTGTTGCCAAGGTAGGAATTCCAGAGCGAATCCATGAACGTCTCATGCAGGCCATTGCCTTATGTGTCCTAGTTATTGGCATCGAAGGAGCCCTGGAAGGACAGAATCCCCTGGTGATGATTGTTTCCATGGTGGTTGGAGCAGCGATTGGGGAAGCTTTTAATTTGGATCATCATCTGAATTGGTGGATCGCTCAATTGCAAGAGCGGGTCAAACATATTCGAGGATTCAAGTCTTTCGGTGAAGGTTTTATCACTGCCACCCTTTTATTTTGTGTGGGATCCATGGCCATCGTCGGCTCTCTTGAAAGCGGAATGATTGGTAATCATGCGACCTTGTATGCAAAGAGTTTGATGGATGCCACTGTTAGCCTTCTTCTAGCATCCACTTTGGGAATCGGTGTGATTTTCTCCAGTATTCCTATCCTTATTTATGAAGGCTCTCTGGCCTTGATGGCCAGTTACTTGGAGCCCTTGTTGCGACCGGAAATTGTTTCGGAAGTCATTGCGGTAGGATCATTGACCTTAATTGCCCTGAGTTTCAATTTGTTAAAGATTACCAATATTAAAATCATGAATTTAACACCGGCCATTTTTCTGCCTTTTCTCCTTTCTTTTTTCTAATGATGAATGGCAATAATTCTTTCACTAAAAATCACTCTAATTGAATAAATCAATAGGACCCCCAAAACCCGGAGATGGATTTTGGGGGTCATATCATTGTTTTAAGAGTCTCTGCTATGTATCGAAAGACAGTGATTTTATTACCTGAGAAAAATGTAAGCATCAAGAAGGTTACCGATGGAAATTGAAATAGATTTATACGAAGAACACATAAAACCTAAAATCATCATGGTAGAGCTAAAGTGGCCGATGAGATAAGTTTTATCATGGGAAAACTATGGAATGAAGATGTACAAGTGGTTACCAGTTTTAATGTTGACATTGTGGTCGTCCATGCCCCGTTAATATCGATTGTATGAAGCTCGATCTGGAAAGGTGCTCGTTAAAACAGACCCTAGTAATGATTATATGCGTTAAGTGTGTAGGAAGTTGAACAAAGAATTGGCCGTTAGAAGTTTATTCAAAAAGAATTTATAGGTTTTCCTCTGGGGTTAGCGATTGGCTATATGATAACTCTTACTATATCCATACGTATTGGCGATGGTGTCTACTATCCAGTTGATCAAGCGCTTATTCAAGAGGCAGGTAGTGAATTAAACGCTGTTATTTTTCAAGCTTTGCTTTGGGGGTGTAACGAATACGGGACTTTCAATAGCTTCGATCATTTTGGGACTTTGATTCATGGTGCGTAGCCAAGCGAACAGGAGTCCACTTTATCGCTACTTGTACAATCTTGTTTCCTATTTCCTACTATGCCAACTAGATGTCTCATTCTCTTATCGGCGTCTTAATTTACGTGAGTATATTTTTAGTTATCTTTGTCTTGGCTGGGGCAGGTCAATATTTTATGTGGAAAAGAAAAGGAAGAATTTGAAGTTGCAGAAAAATTAGGATTTGGTGAAGGTTTCTTCGAATTAGTTTTTCCATGAAAGACATCGATATTTTAAACGTTATTCAATGAATCATCATAGCCGCATATTGGTAGACATTTGCACCGGTTATGAACATTGCACAAGAAGCTATTAGGAGTTTGGTTTGTTGCAAATTTCACAAGATTTAAAAATTAAAACGCCAGAAAATTTTATGGAGACTTTTCTGGCGTTTATATTCTATGTAAGTGTTGAAAGATAATCTCTAATTTCTACCATGGCCGTATAGGTGGCAAGTATGTGAATGTTTTTTTGGGGTGTATTCTCGATGAGTGTCCCCAATTGGTCCACAGCGGTCACTGAATGAATGTCTCGGGAAACTTTTTGGCGATGCAATTCTTTTACGACCAATTCATAACGACGGCCGCCGGCATAAATGTCATGAAGGTTTTTGTGTTTAATCAATTGATGGAAATTGCCACTTTGAATCCATTGGGTGTCTTGGCCATCGGCGTACTGATCATTCAAAAAGAAGTAGAAATCATAGGGCCTTTCTTCCAATTGAAGCAGGTCAAGCACCTGATTCAAACCAACGGGATTCTTGACCAAGTTGAGGACAATTTCTTTGTCCTGAATTTCAAAAACTTCTTGTCGACCATCCACTTGATTGGCTTGAGAGAGAACTTGTAGAATTTCTTCGTCCGCAATGTTCAGAAACTTTCCGACGCTGTAAGCCGCCAAGGCGTTGTAGATGTTGTACACGCCCGCCAAAGGCAGCGTAAGGGCCTGGTCACGAATGTCAAAGGTGGACGATTCACTGTCGACGTGGTGAATGCGTGTAATGGGGTCATCGATGTCTGGGCGCTGGAAAGCAGAATTTTCACAGGCATAGTCACCGAGATCGGCATAGGTGCGCGACTGATAGGTTAGACCTTGGGGACATAGAGTATCATCTTCGAGCAGAGGATCCGTGGCTTGATAATCCTGATCGGTGACGCCGAAAGTTCGAGTCGGATTGGGCAAATCCATAGGATTTAAATAAGGATCATCGGCGTTATAAATAAGCGTTGCTTCTGGAACGGTCCTTGCCCCTTCGAATAACAAGTCTTGGACATGTTTTAGAGTCGGGAAACGGTCCATTTGATCAGGGAAGATATTGGTATAGACAATGGCCTCGGGATTTAGATCTTTCAGTACATGTTTCAAAGAACCTTCGTCAACCTCGATGACCGCTAGGCGCCCTTTCAAGGAAGGATCTGCGAGAAGAAAGCTCCCAACAATTCCTTGAATCATATTGGAGCCAGTATCGTTGGTTAAGACTGATGGGAAGCTGGATTCAATCACTTGTGTGGTCAAAGAAGTGGTTAAAGTTTTCCCATTGGTTCCTGTGATGACAATGACTCGGTAATTTTTCGCTAAATACTTTAATATATCTGGATCAATGTACGTAGCAATCTTACCCGGCAAGCTACTCCCACCCTTGGTAAAGGTCGTCAAAAACCAATAAGCGAATTTACCACATATGAGGGCTAAGCGACTTTTTAGATTCATAATCAAAACTCCTTTATGATGGCTTTTGAACACTAGTATAACAAATTCGTAAAAGAATAAGTCTTAGTTTAGTCGATTGCCAATCAGTAAGCAAATTGTTAAAATTAATAATTGAGAATTCATCCCAAGGATCCATCAAGATGAGGAGTGGTAAAAATGGCCCGTTTATATTATCGCCATGGAGCGATGAACAGTGGAAAGTCCTTTGAAATATTAAAAGTTGCCCACAATTATGAGGAACAAAACAAGGACGTGGTGATTTTCACCAGCGCTGTTGATGATCGCGCCAGTGTAGGTGTTGTTGCAACACGAGTTGCCGGTATGGAACGAGAGGCCATTCCATTGGATGATACATCCAATGCCTTTGAAATAGTCCAAGCCATGGAAGGACGTCCCTATTGTGTGCTAGTGGATGAAGCACAATTCTTATCCAGGGATCACATCTTGCAGTTTACACAAATTGTCGATGATTTAGCCATTCCTGTGATTGCTTATGGACTCAAAAATGACTTTACCAATAATCTCTTTGAAGGTTCCAAAAATCTTCTTCTGTATGCAGATAAGATTGAAGAAGTGAAGACCATCTGTTGGTTCTGTCACCGCAAAGCTATGATGAATTTACGTTTACTCAATGGCCGACCGATCTATGAGGGGGAACAAATTCAAATTGGAGGCAATGAATCCTACTATCCAGTCTGTCGCCGATGCTATGTGACAGCTGAAGAGAAAATCGCTCAAATGAATGAAGAAAGAATTTAAGGAGTTTATCCATGTTTGAAAAATTAGATGCGTTGGTCTTTCGTTTCGATGAATTACATCAAATGTTGAGTGATCCTGAAGTGATTGCTGATACAGATCGCTTGCGGGAATTAACCATCGAAGAAGCAGATCTACGCCTGAAAGTGGCTAAGATTAAACGTTACCAAGAAGTGACAAAAGGAATCCAAGGAGCCAAAGAAATTCTTGAACTCCACGACCCTGAAATGACCGAATTGGCCCATACAGAATTGGATGAATTGAATGAAGAGAAAGATCTCTTAGAAAAAGAAATGACTCTGATGATGCTCCCAGAAGACCCCAATGACGACAAAAACATTATCATGGAGATCCGTGGTGCTGCGGGGGGAGACGAAGCCCAACTATTTGCTGGGGACCTTCTCAATATGTACCACCGCTTTGCGGACAAACAAGGATGGAAATTTGAAATCTTGGAAGCTAATGCCAATGACATCGGGGGCTACCGTGAAGTTTCTATCATGATTTCGGGACATAAAGTTTATAGTAAATTAAAGTACGAAAATGGCGCCCACCGTGTACAACGTGTGCCCGAAACAGAAACCCAAGGCCGTGTGCACACGTCAACAGCAACCGTCGTCGTCATGCCTGAAGCCGAGGAAGTCGATGTGGAAATCGAACCAGGAGATCTACGCATTGATGTCTACCGAGCAGGAGGTGCTGGGGGACAACACGTCAACGTGACGGATTCAGCGGTGAGGATTACCCACGAACCGACCGGTATTATCGTCGCCATGCAAGAAGAGCGGTCTCAATTGCAAAACCGCGAAAAAGCCATGCAAGTTTTGCGTGCCCGCGTCTATGACTACTACCAATCACAAGCACAAGCAGAGCACGATTCTGCGCGTAAGTTAGCCATTGGAACCGGAGACCGCTCTGAAAGAATTCGGACTTATAATTATCCCCAAGGCCGTGTGACTGACCACCGCATTGGTTTAACCCTTCAAAAGCTCGACAGCATTCTTTCAGGTGATTTGGATGAAATCATTGATGCATTAATTCTTTACGATCAAACACAAATGTTGGAAGATTTGAATGTGCAATAAACCCTTACGATTGTGGGAGTTTTTACAAGAAAGTCAAGAATTCCTGGAGATCCATGGCATGACAAACACCAACATCCGCTATTATTGGCTGATGGCTTTCGATTGGGACCTGACCCAGCTGGTGACTCACTTAAACCAAGAGGTTTCCACCGAGAATATTGACTATTTTCAGAAGGTCTTAGAGCGATTGATTCATCATGAACCCATTCAATACATTGTGGGGTATGCAGACTTTCACGGTGAACGTTTCAAGGTAACACCCGATACCTTGATCCCCCGAGAGGAAACAACGGGACTCATTGACATTGCTGACAATTGGCTAAAGGAGCGCCCCAATGACCGCGTGCTGGATATTGGCACGGGCACAGGAATTTTACCGATTATTCTCAAGAAGAAACACCCCCACGTTCAAGTCACTGCTTGCGATCTTTCATCTACCGCGTTGCAGATTGCCCGAGAGAACGCTGACAGTCATCAGGTCGATATTACTTGGCTAGAAAGCGATTTGACGGCTGAAGTTCCAGGAACCTTCGACCTTGTGATCTCCAATCCTCCTTACATTGCGGAAGAAGAATTGGAAGAGATGGATGAATCCGTCAAACGTTATGAGCCAGCATTGGCCTTGTTTGCCGGTAATCAAGGATTGGAAATTTATGAGCGTTTGGCCTGCGAGTTGCCAAATCTATTGGCAAAGGATGGTCGGATTGCTTTGGAAATTGGCTACCGTCAAGGACAAGCAGTGACCAAGATTTTCGAAGAAGCTTTTCCAACGGCAAGCATTCATGTCCATCCGGATTTCAACGGTTTGGACCGATTTGTGACAGTGAACCTCGCAAAGGAAGATGGAAACGCATGAAAACACAATATTTAACAAGCAAGCAACTTTCCAAAGCGGCACACCTACTTCAAGAGGGGCAACTGGTCGCATTTCCTACAGAAACGATCTATGCTTTAGGAGCAGTCGCAAGCAATCGCCAGGCATTGCGCCAGCTCTACGAGATTAAGCAGCGTCCCAAAGACAAGGCTTTGATTGTTTTATTTGCCAGTCAAGACGAGGTCGAGAATCATTTCCCGACCTTAACCAGCAAACACAAGGCTTTGATGACAAAGTTTTGGCCGGGACCATTGACCATTGTTCTGCCGGTTTCTGATGGTTTTTTTGCTTCTGAAGTGACCGCTGGGAAAGAGACGGTGGCAGTCCGCGTGCCAGGTAATTCCTTAACGCGGCAATTGATTCGAAAAGTGGGGGAGCCCTTAGTTGCTCCTAGTGCCAATCGATCGGGCCAGGCACCTGCTACTACTTGTGAAGAAATCAAAGAAGTTTTCGACGACCAAATTGCAGCAGCCCTGTGTGTTTCAGAAGAAGACTTCTTGAAACAGGCCTCGACGATTGTCGAATTATCTTCCGGTGGTTTGGAGGTCTTGCGTGAAGGAGCAATTCCAACGGAGAAATTGTTGAAAGGTCTAGAGGGAAAGTCCTGATAAAACACCAAGGATCGTCTTACTTTTAGGTCCTGGTTGTGATATGATGGCTGAAAGCTTTTGAAAGGGAGATGAAGGCGACTATGGAGAAAGATCCAGTCATTTTTGATGCGATTGAAAAAGAGCATCAAAGACAATTACGAGGAATTGAACTGATTGCGTCGGAAAACTTTGTATCAGACAATGTATTGAAGGCTCAAGGAAGTGTCCTCACCAACAAATATGCAGAAGGTTACCCAGGGCGTCGTTATTACGGCGGTTGTGAATTCATCGATGTCATTGAGCAAGAAGCCATTGACCGAGCCAAGAAATTATTCGGAGCCGAATTTGCTAACGTTCAACCTCACTCGGGCGCTTCTGCCAACTTAGCGGTCTACCGTGCATTCCTAGAAACTGGGGATACGGTGTTAGGGATGGATTTATCCCATGGGGGTCATTTGACTCATGGTTCTCCCGTAAACTTCAGTGGTCAGTCCTACGACATGCACCATTACGGAATTGATCCAGACACTCAAAAGATTAACTACGATGAGTTAGAAAAGATCGCTACCGAAGTGAAGCCAAAGATGTTAATTGCGGGTGCTTCCGCGTACTCACGCGCAATAGACTTTAAGCGCATGGGAGAAATCGCCGAAAAATTAGGCGCAATTTATTTCGTAGACATGGCGCACATTGCTGGATTAGTCGTCACTGGCAATCATCAAAACCCAGTGGAGTATGCAGATGTCGTAACCACAACGACTCACAAAACATTGCGCGGTCCACGAGGTGGCGTCATCTTGGCCAAGCAAGAACATGCCCGCAAATTAAACAGTGCCGTATTCCCAGGAATTCAGGGAGGCCCCTTAGAACATGTCATTGCAGCGAAAGCAGTGGCTTTTAAAGAGGCCATGTCTGACTCCTTTGTCGATTACAGTGGCCAGGTCATTAAGAATGCCCAAGCCATGGCAGATGTGTTCAATAATAGCGAACTGACTGTCATTTCAGGTGGTACGGACAACCACTTATTTCTTGTGGATGTCACAGGACTGGATGTTTCAGGACGTGAAGCACAGGAGCGTCTGGACAGTGTCCACATCACTGTGAATAAGAATTCGATTCCTAACGACACGAAGTCGTTTGTTGAAACCAGTGGAATTCGTATTGGCACACCGGCGATTACTACTCGTGGAATTAAGGAAGAAGGCGCTCGCGAAATTGCGGAATTGATTCTTGAAACACTTCGCACCACGGATGAAGACAAGTTAGATAACATCCGCCAACGCGTACATGCAATCACCAAAGATTTACCACTTCATCAAGCTTAAGCACACAATGGGAGGGACCTATCCTTATGTCTAAATTAGTCATCATGGATCATCCAATGATCAAGCATAAACTCACAATTTTACGTAATAAAAACACCAGCACGCAGGAATTCCGAACAGTCACCAACGAAATTAGCATGTTGATGACTTATGAAATGACGCGAGATCTACCGCTGGAAGAAGTTGAAATTGAGACACCTCTCGTCAAGACCACCCAAGAACAAATCGCGGGTAAAAAAATGGCGATTATTCCAATTCTTCGAGCTGGACTGGGAATGGTGGATGGAATCTTAACGATGGTTCCTGCAGCCAGAGTGGGACATATTGGGTTATATCGTGACGAAGAAACCCTTGAACCTGTTGAATACTTCTCCAAGTTACCAACGGATATCGAAGAACGACGAGTATTTGTCGTCGATCCGATGTTAGCAACGGGGGGATCCGCCATTGAAGCCATTAACTCCTTGGTAGAGACGCATAAAGTCCCATCAGAAAATATCAAGTTCGTTTGTTTAGTAGCTGCTCCCGAAGGGGTCAAGAAATTCCAAGAAGCTCATCCAGATGTTGCCGTTTATGTGGCTGCCATGGATGAGAAATTGGATGAGAATGGCTACATCATTCCAGGACTTGGAGATGCGGGAGACCGTATCTTCGGAACCGAATAAACATTTAAGAGACTAAGTCTGACACTTAGTCTCTTTTTTCTTACCCTTGTTTTAAGAGCTAAACTCATGGGAGAATCGAATAAAATTTAATTATTTGTAATAGGAAATGACAAACCTCTTATTTAAAATGGTTCTTATTAGAGAAAGAAAGTTGCTTTTTGAGCAATATTTCAGAGATCACACTACTACATGTGGTAGAATGCAAAGAGAGGGCAATGGTGGAAGGATGTAAATTGAACACTATTCCCAATCGATATATTTATAAACGTTTTAAAATAGAGAAGGACGAAGGAGATAATCATGCATACATTAACCATCAAAGATTTACACGCGGAAGTAGAAGGCAATGAAATTCTTAAAGGATTAAATCTTACCGTCAATACGGGAGAAATGCATGCCATTATGGGGCCCAATGGAACTGGAAAATCGACTTTGGCAGCCGTGATCATGGGGCATCCAAGCTTTGAGGTGACCGCTGGTGAAATTTGGGTGGATGATGTGGACATTTTGAGTCTGGATGTTTCCGAAAGGGCGCAGGCTGGCTTGTTCTTAGCCATGCAGTACCCAAGTGAAATTGCTGGAGTAACCAATGCTGAATTTTTGCGTCAAGCCATTAATTCTCGTCGAGACGCTGATGACCCAATTGGCATTATGGAATTCATTCAACAGTTGGATGAGAACATGGCAAAGTTGCACATGGACGAAGAAATGGCCGAGCGTTACTTGAATGAAGGATTTTCTGGTGGAGAAAAGAAACGCAATGAAATTCTTCAAATGATGATGCTACAGCCCACCTTTGGCATTCTCGATGAGATCGACTCAGGACTAGACATCGATGCCTTGCAGGTGGTCGCGGATGGTATTAATGCCTTGCGAGGAGATGATTTCGCTGGCATCATGATTACTCACTACCAACGTTTATTGGACTACGTTGAGCCTGATTTTGTGCATGTCATGATGGACGGTAAGATCGTCAAGACTGGTGACAAGCACCTGGCCAAGCAATTAGAAGCAGAAGGCTACCAAGGATTGATGGAAGAACTGGGTTATACATTAAGTCCTGAACAAGTGGAGGGAGATTAATGACTGACTTTCAATTGACAACTGATTACGCCTTGGCCCGAAGTTTGCCTCAATGGGCGGTTGATGCGCGCATTGAGGCCCATCAACATCTGGGAGAAGCCGCCTGGCCAGTTTTTGAAAAATTTGATTATTTCGACTGGCCTTTGGAAAATTTGGTCTTAAATCCTTCACCCGTGGAACAGTGGCCTGAAGAACCAATTGTTATTCAAGATGATTTGCCGGGGCAAATTGTGCATGTGGGGAATGATGAAGTTGCCCATGCTCTTTGTCCGGACCTGGCGGAACAAGGAGTCATCCTCATGGATTTATTTGAGGCGATGAATGAACATCCTGACTTGGTTCAAAGATACATGCATAAAAACTCTACCAGTGATGACAAGATGGCTACTCAACTCTTTAGCCACATGACTTCAGGAGTTTTCGTGTATATCCCAGACAATGTGACAGTGGAGGAATCTTTTTCGATCCTTACTCATGTCAATAACACGGTGGAAAGTTCCCTGCTTAAGTACCTGCTTGTTGTTGTGGGACGGAATGCGTCCGTGAACTTTTTGGAAGAATGGAAAAGCTACGGCAATACGGATAACCTTGTCAACACATATACCCACATCATTGGACAAGCAGGGTCTAAGATTAATTATACAAGTATCGATTCCTTGAGCGATAAAACTACGAACTATTTGTCGGGCTATGCTTTTATGGGCAATGATAGTCAGATTCGTTATTCTGTGGCTGCTCTTTCCCAAGGAGATCATTTGGGGATGTATGAAGCGAATGCTGTGGGTCGAGGGTCCCATGCGGAAATGGAAGTCTTAGCGCTTTCCAACAAAAAACAGAAAAAAGGCTTTGATACAGGTATTAAAAACATAGGTACTCATTCCGTCGGGTATGTGCTTCAACACGGGGCAGTTCTGGACCAATCCTTCCTATCTTTTAATGGGATTACAAATATTACCCAAGAGGCTAAGCATTCAGATGGTCGTCAAACGAGTCGACTTCTCATGCTCTCGGAAGAAGGACGTGGGGATGTGAACCCAATTCTCTTGATCGATCAACACGAAGTGACCGCCGGTCACTCCGCCAGTGCTGGACAGTTGGACAAAGAACAATTGTATTATTTACAAAGCCGAGGCATCGATCGTCGAACCGCAGAAAAATTAGTCACTCGAGGGTTCTTGGGAGTGGTTCTTGAGCGCATTTCGTCAAGAGTTGCTCAAGACAAAGTTGTGGCACTCATTGATGAGAGGTTGAGCTAGGGGGATGAATTTGAACGTTGAACAAGTGAAACTTGTGGATCAAATGGCGAAAGCCCGGCAAGATTTTCCTATTTTGCAAGAAGAAGTGAATGGGCAACCATTGATTTATTTGGATAATGGGGCAACTTCTCAAAAACCCGAGGCCGTGATTGATCGCATTTCAAATTTCTATCGGAATGAGAATGCCAATATTAACCGCGGCGTTCATACCTTAGGTAATCGTGCAACAACGGCTTTCGAGAATGCTCGATTGTCCGTTCAAGATTTTATCAACGCTCGTGAGGCAAAAGAAATTATTTTCACCAGCGGAACGACGGAATCTCTCAATTGGATCGCTGCTGGCTGGGCCAAAAGTATTCTTCAGCCCGGGGACGTTATCTTATTGACGCGAATCGAGCATCATGCGAATTTCGTGCCTTGGCAAGAAGTTGCCAAGGTGACTGGGGCGACCTTGAAGTTCTTACCACTGACCGCAAGCGGGAGAGTGGATGTTGATCAGGTAGAAAAAAATCTACAACCAGAACACAAAATTATGGCGGTCAATCACGTATCCAACGTTTTGGGTGAGGAAAATCCCATCCAAGATCTGGCGGACCTTATTCATGCCAATGATGGTTTCCTTGTGGTTGATGGGGCACAAGCAGTCCCTCATTTGCCCGTGGATGTTCAGGCATTGGGCGCCGATTTCTATGCGTTTAGCAGTCATAAGATGATTGGCCCCACAGGCTTTGGTGTCTTATATGGCAAACGCAAATTGTTAGAAGATCTTCAACCGCAAAATTACGGCGGTGAGATGATTACTCAAGTCCTTGATTATGAGAGTCGTTATGCCGATTTACCTTACCGCTTGGAAGGCGGGACACCGCACATTGCCGGAGCAGTCGGTACCCACGCGGCCATTGACTATCTCAAGGATCTTGGAATGGTGAACATCCAAGCTTATGAACAATTATTGGTTGATTATGTTCTTCCTAAATTGAAGGCCATCGAGGGTGTGACCGTCTATGGAAACCCCGATCACCGGAGCAGCGCCTTATTCTCATTTAATATCGAAGGAGTTCATCCCCACGATGTAGCGACTGCCTTTGATCAATTGGGCATTGCGGTTCGAGCTGGGCACCACTGCGCCCAGCCCTTGATGCGTGAATTTGATATTCAATCAAGTGTTCGAGCAAGTTTTTATTTTTACAATACTTTGGAAGAAGCTGATCGATTTTTAGAAGCGATCGAAGAGATAAAGGAGTTTTTTGGCCATGGGACTATCTAGATTGAACCAACTCTATCGGCAAGTCATTATGGATCACAATGAACATCCACGAAATTTTGGATTGACGCAGGAGGGAGGAAGCTTTTCCATTGAGATGTTCAACCCTAGTTGTGGGGATGAAATTACTGTGGAATTGGTTCTTAATGATGAACGAACCATGATCCAAGCGACACGTTTTGAAGGCGTAGGTTGTTCCATTAGTCAAGCAAGTGCCAGTATGATGACGGAACTCTTTCATGGCATTTCCTTGGAAGAGGCCAAACACTTGGCAGATTTGTTCAGCCAAATGGTTCTTGGCCAAGCCGTTGACTTAGCACCCTTAAAAGATGCGGCCATTTTGGAAACTGTCAAAAACTTCCCAGCCCGTATTGATTGTGCCACTTTGGCTTGGAAAGCGGTTCAGAATTTTGAGCTGGACGAAGCTGTTAAACGAAAGGAGTCTTAATATGGGTGAATTACCATTTACAGAAGAATATGCCTATGGATTTAGTACGGACACAGAGTATACACAGGATATTGGTAAAGGGTTGAGTGAAGAGGTTGTTCGCAAGATCAGCGCCATCAAGAATGAGCCTGAATGGATGACCAATTATCGGGTGGATGCTTACCACCGATTCGCGAATCGGGAAAACCAAACCTGGGGGCCGGACTTATCAGGCATTGATTTTGATGAAATCACCTACTACCGAAGTGCAGCTGACCGTCCTGTACGAGATTGGGAAGATGTTCCTGAAGAAATCAAAGAAACATTCGAACGACTGGGTGTCCCAGAGTCCGAACGCAAATTCTTAGCCGGAGCTTCTGCACAATTCGAATCGGAAATTGTTTATCAAAACATGCAAGAAGATTTGGAGAAACAAGGGGTGATCTTTACAACACCTGATGAAGCTTTACAAAATCACCCTGAAGTTTTCAAGAAGTATTTTGGCAAATTAGTGCCCTTGGGTGATAATCGTTACGCCGATTTGAACTCAGCGGTGTGGTCTGGAGGTACGTTTATTTATGTGCCACCAAATGTTCAGGTAGAAGTACCACTTCAAGCCTATTTCCGAATGAACGATCCAGCCATGGGACAATTTGAACGAACCATGATCATTGTGGATGATGGAGCAACCTTAAATTACGTCGAAGGCTGTACGGCGCCTGTCTGGTCAGTGGATAGCTTACATGCGGCCATTGTTGAGATTTACGTTGGAAAGAATGCCACCTGTCGCTATACGACCATTCAAAACTGGTCCAACAATGTTTACAATCTTGTCACCCAACGGGCCCAGGTAGAAGAAAATGGCAGCATGGATTGGATTGACGGTAACTTAGGATCCAAGGTGAATATGAAGTATCCAGCCACCATCTTGGCAGGTCGAGGCGCACGTGGAACGAATATGAACATCGCCTTGGCAGTGGACGGTCAAATTCAGGATACTGGTGCCAAGATGATTCACAAAGCTCCCAACACATTCTCATCGGTGGTCTCCAAAACTATCGGAAAAGGAACCGGTGAAGTGAATTATCGTGGAGATGTTGTATTTACAGAAGAATCTGCTGGATCAAAAGCAGTCATTGAATGTGATACCATTATTTTCGATGAAGAATCAGTCACCGATACCTTCCCCTACAATGAAATTCGCAACAACGATGTCATCTTGGAACACGAGGCACGTGTTTCAAAGATTTCAGAGGAACAACTCTTCTATTTGATGTCTCGAGGCATTGATGAATTAAAAGCCATGGAAATGATTATCATGGGGTTCGTTGAACCGTTTACTCGGGAACTTCCCATGGAATATGCTGTGGAACTTAATCGTTTGATTTCTTGGGAAATGGAAGGATCTTTGGGATAGATAAAGTTTTGGAATCTCAAACTCCGATGTGTCAGGGTTTGAGTTTTTTTCTTATCCATCTTTCCTGGAGTCTGTGGATGTACATTCTTGATGTGAACATCCAAAGGATCTTGTGTGATTTTTTCTAAATCTTTTGATTCTCTCAGGGGTTTGATATAATAGGTAGGTATGATTTTGAAAGCAAGGTGACACCTATTTTTAAACAATTTCGCAATTATCGTCGGCTGAGTATTGAAGAACGGCGAGAAATGTTACAAGCAATGAAGCATTATTCAGTCTTTCCGCCCGTTTTATCCGATGAAATCGCGGATCAAATGATTGAGAATTTTACTTGTAATTACCAGCTTCCTTTAGGGATTGCTGGAGACTTTGTCATTAATGACAAAGACTACCTAGTACCTATGGTTACAGAGGAGCCTTCCGTGATTGCAGCCGCTCAAGCAGGAGCGCGCAGAATTGGCAACATTGTCGTCTCTTTGGATCGAAAAGAGTTGATTGGGCAAGTCGTGCTTTCTGATGTAGAAAGTCTCAGGGATGCTCTTGAGATTATCAACACTCATGAAGATGAATTACTGGAACTGGCAAAGAATTTTTCGCCAAGCATGGTCAAGCGTGGCGGGGGCCCTGTGAAAATTTGGGCAGATACTAAGCATGACTCCATCGGTGACTTTCTAGTAGTTTATGTGTCCTTTGATGCTCAGGATGCCATGGGAGCCAATGCTCTTAACACGATTCTTGAGGGAATATCTCCACGGATTCAACAATTAGTTCAAGGAAGCTCGCTCATGAGTATTTTATCGAACTATACGGAAGAATCTGTGGTTAAAGGTCGGGTTGAAATACCTTTAATCCAACTTCACCGCAACCAAAAGCGTGCTCTTGGAATCGCCCGACAAATTGAAAAGGCCAGCCGCTTCAGTTGCTTAGATGTTTACCGTGCGACCACTCATAATAAAGGAATTATGAATGGTATCGATGCAGTGGTCGTAGCGACTGGTAATGATTGGCGTGCAGTAGAAGCAGGTGCTCATGCATATGCCAGCCGTTCAGGAAATTATCAACCATTAACGCTCTGGCAGGTGAGTGATGACGAGAAGTTCTTGATCGGAACGATCGAACTTCCTATCAATGTGGGAACAGTTGGAGGGACTCTAGCCGTTCATCCAGTTGCCCAGTGGTCTTTGGAATTACTAGGAAATCCGAACAGTCAAGAGTTGGCAGAAATCATTGCGGCGGTAGGATTGGCTCAGAATTTTTCAGCAGTTCGAGCACTGGTGACTGATGGGATCCAAAAGGGACACATGAGTCTTCAAGCACGAAGTTTATCCTTGCAAGTAGGGGCAACGGTTGAAGAAGTTCCGCGGCTTGTCAGGCGCTTACGGCTAGAACCTCAAATGAATCAAGAATCCGCCAGACGATTTTTAGAAGAAATAAGGCATGAACAATAATATTAAACGGGAGGGTAACAAATGGCAGTAGGTATTGACAAGATAGGAGTTTATTTACCCAAACGATATGTAGATATGACCGAATTGGCAAAGGTTCGAGGAGAAGACCCAGACAAATTCACCATCGGAATTGGTCAAGAACAAATGGCCATCAATACAAAGGATGAAGACATAGTTGCCATGGGTGCCAACGCTGCCAAAGACATTGTCAAAGGGGCGGAGACAGAAATTGATCAAATCATCTTTGCAACGGAATCAGGCTTCGATTACTCTAAAGCGTCCGCCACTTACATCCACGAATTATTGGGGATTCATGAGTTTGCAAAGTCCTTCGAAGTCAAACAAGCTTGTTATAGTGGGACAGCAGGGTTACAAATGGCCACGGACTACGTGCGCTTGCGCCCCAATCGTAAAGCTTTGGTGATTGTATCCGATGTGGCCCGATATGGGTTGGAGTCGTCCGAGGAGGCCACCCAGGGAGCGGGTGCCTTGGCTTTGTTAATCTCAAGTAATCCGCGAATTCTGGCACTGGATATTGAAAGCGTCAGTTACACTAAAAACGCCTTCGACTTCTTCCGACCTGATAAACACGAGGTACCTACAGTGGATGGTCGGGGATCTATGCGCCTGTATCAACGCACTTTTGGAAAAGTCATGAAGGTTTGTAAGGTGCGCTCCTGGAATGTTTACCAAACGATCGAATCCGTGATCTTCCACTTACCTTTCAGTCGTATGGGTGAAAAAGCCTTGCAATATTATCGACGTCGCGTCCGAAGAAATGAAGATGCTCTGCAAGATCTTGAACTCTTAGACCGCTGGGAGA
>CALYPW010000015.1 GCA_945278685.1 uncultured Dolosicoccus sp. | reverse complement strand
TATTATAGAGAGGTCCATTTTTAAAATCTAGGTGTCTACCTATTCACCGCTTACCTCATATCAGCATTTCCTCCGAAAAACCTTGGATTAATAACTTCTAAAGCAAATTAAAAAGCTCGTACTCCTTATTCGATTGAATAGAGAGTACGGGCTTTGGTTTATTCATTTAAAATAAGAACACTTGAGAAGCAATGGTGCGGGCTACCTTGGAAACTCAATCTCCACCATGTTGCCATTTTGAGCATTAATCTTTAATTCCATTTCCTTATCACCTTGACCATCAGTATATTCAATCTCCCAAACAGTCAAATCGCCTTTACGCTCTAACTTCCATTCAAAAGGACGGAAACCTTGCGTATGGGAAGTGCCAATTTTGGTCGCTTCTTCGATCGAAATCAAATCAGTAACATTCACTTTCTTACGCTCTCTTCGAACTCCACCCTGGTATTTCGTTTTTAAGGGGCTCGATTCATTCTTCAAGACCGTCTTAGTCGCTGCGTTGATGTCGAAGCAATACCGCATGTCATCGCCGACTCCTAATATTTCAAATTTAAAGCGGGCGCCATCAAACTCTAATTCCAAAGTCTCAATATCGCTATCAGGGTTTTGGGACATGTAAATATCAATCGCATCATAGACACTTATTATTTCAACCGGTGCATCAAAATTAAAATAATCTGTAATTATCATCCAAATCTCCCCTTCCTTGACCTCACTGTAACATAGAAAGGCCAAAAGTGAAAACGCTATCAATTGTTTGTTAGTAGCGTCACACTTATTGTCAAAGACTCAGGCAAATAAACCAATAGTTGCTCTTGTTGAGCCGGTGTCAAATGCCAGGTAAGAGGTGTCATGGATAAGACTGTGAGCCAGTCTTGAGGGCTTACAGTCTTTCGGTAAATAATTTCTTCGCTGTGAGCTTTAGGGTATATTTTCTTGTAAATATCTACAGTGTCACGATTGGAATAGACAGACGTCTCCATATACCCCATCTCTACAAGGGCTTGACGAATTTCTTGAAGATAATCATCGTTGGGCACGATCTTTAAGAGCTGTCCCTCTTTCTTGCGAACACGCTCAAACTCTTCATAATTGGATGGCGAGAAGATGGATAAAATTACATCTACCTGTTGGTCTTGTAAGGGAAGATCTGATAAGTCACTGATCAAAGACAGAATTTCACCATTATAATCAGTGGCAAGTTGAATGCCTGCTCGCGAAAGGTCCAAGCCAATGGCGGTCACTTGTTGAAAGTTCAACTTCTGATTTAAAAGGTGCAGGTGACTTCCCTCACCACTACCAGCATCCAAAATCGAGATCTTTTGGCCTTCGAAATGACTCTGGATCTTTTGTAAAAGTCTTTGATGCAAGGGTTCGTACAGCGACAATTCAATAATTGCATGGCGCCTTGCTTCAAATAATCTTTTGGAATATTGATCCTGAGCTTTGGCGGTCGACAGATAAAAATACCCTTGACGATTAATATCGAAACGATGATTGTTCTCACAGACCAAACTTTCATTCAGAACCGTCAATACTTGATCACAATGAATACACCGTAAACCGACTTGAGAGTCATGATGTCTCAACCATTCTAGAGTTCGGTCTTTTTTACTAATCCTTTCCATTCTCGAGTTATGATTATGCTTCGTCGTCAAGGCCACGCACTTCTGCAATCACATCAGCAATTTGATTTACGTAACGAGCAACAAGCTTATCACTTGGCGCCTCAGCCATCACGCGCAATAGGGGTTCTGTCCCACTTGGACGAACAAGGATTCGTCCTTCGCCAGCCATTTCTTTCTCTACTTGGGCGATAACCTGTTGGACTTCAGGCTCATCCATGACTGTATACTTGTCACGAACACGAACGTTCACGAGTTTTTGTGGATAAATTGTGACCTCATTGGCTAATTCGGACAATGGTTTCCCAGTCTCCTTCATCACGGACAGGAGTTGAATTCCTGAAAGTAAACCATCGCCTGTTGTGTTGTAATTCATGAAGATAATATGACCTGACTGTTCTCCTCCGAAAACATAACCATGTTCGCGCATAGCTTCGACGACGTAACGGTCACCCACATCCGTTTCAATCACTTTCATGCCGGCTGCTTCGACGGATTGATGGAAACCAATGTTACTCATTACTGTAGATACAATAGTGTCATGGGCTAGACGGTCCTTGGACTTCAAATGCTTTCCACAAATGTACATAATTCGGTCACCGTCGACTATTTCACCATTTTCATCCACTGCAATGATTCGGTCCCCATCACCGTCAAAAGCCAATCCAACCATGGCTTCCTTTTCTTTCACAAATTCTTGAAGCGCTTCGGGTGCAGTCGAGCCTACTCCTTCGTTAATGTTGGTGCCATTCGGACGATCGCCCATGGCATAGAAATCTGTTTCTAAATCTGCGAATATCTGATTAAGAAGTGGCGCAGTAGCACCGTTGGCGCCATCCAGGCATACACGAATTCCCGACAAATCATTGACGATGGTCTTTTCTAAGAATTGAGCATATTTAATTGATCCTTCTGGATAGTCATAGACTTGACCGATTCCTTCGGCACTCGGACGTGGTAGATCGTCTTTCGTTTTACCTGTCAAATATCCAGTAATAATCGCTTCTTGATCATCGGACAACTTAAAACCGTCGCTACCAAAAAACTTGATACCATTATCATCGGCAGGGTTGTGAGATGCACTGATCATCACACCGGCCATGGCGTTTTGTTCCTTGGTCAAGTAGGAGACTGCCGGAGTTGGAACGACTCCCAAGCGCATCACGTCAACACCGATGGACAACAGTCCCGCCACAAGGGCACTTTCTAACATCACTCCTGAAGCTCGCGGATCTCTGCCTACCAAAACAGTGCGCTCTTTGTCTTCCGACGCTTCTTCAGAAAGAATGAAACCACCATAACGCCCTAATTGGAAGGCTAATTCAGGTGATAATTCTTCGTTCGCTATCCCTCGAACACCATCTGTACCAAAATAAATTCCCATTTTACATTCTCCTAATTATTGCTGGATTCTTCTTTGTTGTGAACGTGAACTTTGATTCTCACCTTTTCTGGCTTTGCCAACTCGATTCCTTCCGGTAGAACCAGAGATACTGCTACTTCTTTAGTGCGATCAATCTTGGAAACATCGATGGTTGCGAGTAACTCCTCAAATCCATCGAGAGATTTTTTTGAACCGGTCACTTCTACTTCTTGATCCAGCACTTCGTACTGATAAACATATTTCTTCGTATTTTCACCTTCTGGCTGTGGTTTGACCTTCACCTTTTTAGAAATTGGTTTGATAACCACATGGGCTTTAATATCAATCACATTCGCGTTCAAACCCAACAGATGTCCTTCCGCATCCAATATTTGTAAACGATAGGTCTGTTCAAAGGATTCAACGCGTTC
This sequence comes from uncultured Dolosicoccus sp., assembly GCA_945278685.1. Lineage (GTDB taxonomy): Bacteria > Bacillota > Bacilli > Lactobacillales > Aerococcaceae > Dolosicoccus. The sequence goes on along the minus strand of CALYPW010000015.1, from coordinate 14,395 downwards.
CTCATTAGATGTGATGTTAACCATCACGCGGTCCACCTTGGCCATGGTTTCTGCGCTTCCAGTTAAAGTTACTTCCGTTGGGTTCAAAGTAACCGAGTCAATCTCCACATCTTTTGAGACCGCTGATGGCGACACATCATATTCTACTGGAAATGTTTGGGTTTCTTTCGGTGATATTCTTACAATTACTTGGGAGGGAATTACCTGATAAGAAACTTCTTCCGGTAAATTATGAACAACGAGACGCAAAGTTTGAGCCCCTAAATCTGCCCCAATGAAATCTTCTGTTTTCACTTGGAAATTTTCAGGGGTAATTTGTGAAATGATATTTTGGGGACCCGTCAGGCGAACTTCTGTTTTTTCAGGCAGCCCCGTCACGAAAACACCTTCATCATGCTCACCTAAAATAACGGGAACATTGGTAATCGTTTCTGTCGAATCAATACTGGCTGATTGAGTGCCTTGAATATAGGATAAGGACAAATTGGTTTCGTTTTGGACATAAATAAATAATACGATGGCGAATAAAAGTGAAGTTATTCGAATCACCCACGCATTACTGAAGAAATCTTTCTTCATTTAATCATCTCCCCGCTTCCTTGGGTTAGGAGCAAACATTCCGGCGATAATCTCAAGCACGCCCGATTCTTCTTCCACTTCATCTGGGACTAAGAAACGATTCAATAAGTCATTCAATTCCTTGCGATCAACGTCTCTGTAAATGGAGTAGTTTTTGACGACACTCATCGCCCCGGTTTCTTCCGAAACCACCAGTACCAAAGCGTCGCTCACCTCTCCTAAACCAATAGCCGCCCGATGCCGAGTTCCCAGCTCTTTAGGGATGGACCCACTTTCGGACAATGGCAGGTAACTCGCTGCCGATGCAATGCGGTAATCGGAAATAATGACTGCTCCGTCATGCAATGGTGAATTAGGGATAAACAGGTTGGTTAAGAGTTGAAAGCTTATCTTTGACCCCATCTCTGTTCCGGTTTCAATGTATTCTTCTAAAGAATCATCACCTTCGATGACAATTAAAGCTCCGATTTTTCTCTTAGCCATATAATCCATGGCTTGTTCTAAATCTGTGATTAAATGATCCGCGGGACTTTGTTGGTTGCGTCGTCCTCTAAAAGTTGTTCTACCTAGGGCTTGTAAGACTTTTCGCAATTCTGGTTGGAAGATAATGATTGCTGCCACTACTCCCCAAGAAATAACCTGTCCCAATAACCAGTCGATGGTTTGAAGGCCCAGCAGAGAACTCAAGAGTTTGCCTCCAAGGACCAAGCTCACCCCTTTTAGCAAATCCATCAGACGGGATCCTTGCGCCAACTTCAAGAGATAATAAATCAGAAGCCAGACAATAAAAACATCGATCACCGTTCGGATTGATATATCGCTAACGAGTTGTTCTATCCACGCCATCTCTTGCACTCCTTATTCTCTGTTTCTACTTTGTTAGTATACCACATTTAGTAAGCCACCCCTTATTACCTTCTACGAATGAAATACTTCCATGAAAAACTCGTTGGGACTGGATCTAATCCTGCTTTAAAGAAGGGATTGCAACGTAAAATTCGCCAAGCACCTAAGAGTCCTCCTCGCAAAACCCCGTGTCGTTCAATGGCTTGAATCGTGTAAGTCGAGCAAGTGGGCGTATATCGGCAGGTGGGCGAAAATAAAGGAGAGATATAAATTTGATAAATTTTAATTGGCAAAACAAATAATTTTCGCACGATCGTCAGTCCTTTCTTGCCTTTGTATTATCTCATAAATTTTTCATTGTTGATGACAGCGATCACTTATTTTACTGACTACTTCAACAAATGGGTTCCTATAATTCTTGTTGAGTTCATTTAAACCTATCAATCAGCACTTCAGAAAAAACTTTATAAAATAACGATTCAATATGTTCATAAAATGAATAATCACGGTTATTCATCGATTGTGAACAGCAATTTTCGAAAACGCTTAACCATAATGTCGAATGTGTTTTTATATTGGATAATTCAGTGCAATTATTTTAGTGATTAAAAACTCTTTAAAATTAACAAGTTATTTTTGATAAAATGTTATTTTGTAGATCACTTGTTCTACCAATTTTATTTACATCACACGGAGGAGATTATATGACACAAACCAGTCACAGACAAATTAACCAATCCATCTTAGCTGTAGGTTTACTAACTTTTATTGGAATTCTCATTGAAACATCTATGAACGTCACATTCCCGACGCTGATGGAACAATTCCAACAGCCTTTAGAAATTGTTCAATGGACTGCAACGGGCTACTTGTTGGTTGTCACCTTGATTATGGCAACTTCTGCGTTCTTGCTAAAGCGTTTTTCATCCAAGCAATTATTTCTTACCGGGGTCGTCTCCGCTGTTATCGGTGCTGCCTTATGTCTGGTTGCTCCTACTTTCCATCTATTATTATTGGGACGAATGATTCAAGCAGTTTCAACAGGGTTAGTCACGCCTTTGCTCTTTTCGATCATCTTTGAGAAAATTCCTGTCGAACGCTGGGGTTCCTACATGGGCGTCGCTTCTATGATCATTGCTCTTGCTCCTGCTCTCGGGCCTACATACGGTGGTCTTATGAGTGTTCACTTTTCGTGGCGAGCAATTTTTATTGGCTCCATCATTCTAACCGTCATCTGTTTTTTTATCGGTTTCAAAGTCATTCCGAATGAACCTGGAGATAAAACCCATAAATTTGATAGTTGGGGATATGTCCAATTGGTTGGATTTTTAGTCGTCTTTTTATTCGCCGTTCAGGAATTAACTTCAAATTTACTGGTGGCATTGGGCCTTCTGATCTTAGCTCTTGGATTACTTTATTTGTTTATTCGCCGCCAATTGGGCAATTCAACCAAACTTATCGATGTATCAATTCTTAAAGATCGCAGTTTGTCTTGGTTATTTGCGAATTATTTTTCCTTACAATTTGTGAATATTGGCTTGGCTTTCTTAATCCCTCTTTTCGCACAGAACGTACTAAAAGCTGATGCGCTAGCATCCGGAATGATTCTCTTACCAGGATCCGTTCTCTCATCTGCTTTCGCTCCGATGGTTGGCGCCTGGTATGACCGGGTGGGAATCTATTTCCCAACCATGGTGGGAAACCTCATGGTCGTTGCAGGTTTAATTTTATTTGCTAGTTTTTCAGGCTCAATAACTCTAACACTCATGACGATTTCCTTCCTGATTCTACGCCTAGGATTCAGTATCGTCTTTGGTAACTTGATGACCGAAGGTGGAAAAAGAGTTGATCCTTCAAAAAAGGACGATCAAAACTCTTTGTTTAACCTTAGTCAACAATATGCTGGTTCCGTCGCAACTGGTCTACTAGCAGTCATTATTACCTTAACGCAAAACTTCCTTCAGTCTTCCTATGAATCTGCTGTTCTAGAGGGAGCCCGTTTCTCCTTCCTATTCTTAGCAGTCTTAGTCGTGATCGTTTGGATAGGAAATGCACGTTCTCTAAAACAAAATTAATGACTAATAGAAAGCACCGAACATCTTTCAAGCAGATGCTCGGTGTTTACGTGTTGAATGCAAAAAATGAAAAGCATTGATTTTCTCCACGAAAACCAATGCTCATCGATTATTCTTCTATCTCTTCAGTGTTTTTTACGACGTGAAGCTTGCTGACGCGACTGCGTTCGATTTCAACCACTTCAAAATCATAACCTTCAAAATGTAACACATCGCCGATTTCAGGCACACGATTCAATTTTTCGACAACGAATCCGCCCAGAGTAATGGAAATCCAAGAATGTTCGGAGACGATGTTAAGCTTTGAAAAAACTTCACGCAAGCCACATTGACCAGAAATATAATATTCTTTCCCCTCTTCAATGACTTCTATTGGTACTTCCACGAAATCACGTTCATCCCAAATTTCTCCAACAAGAACTTCAATAATGTCCTCCATGGTGGCAATCCCTTTAGTCCCTCCATACTCGTCAAGCACCACAGACATGTGGAGTTTTGATTTTTGCATGGAGCTTAGCAAATCTGCAAGAACCACGTTGGGAGGTACGAAGATTACTTCTTGGATAATGCTCTTAATGTTCAATTGAGTATTGCCATGAATTTGTTTCGCGCGTAAATAACGGTGGAAATTACGGATATGAATCATTCCTACAACGTTGTCGATCTCGTCATCATAGACAATTAAACGCGAATAGGGATGGTTGTCATAAAGGGATTCAATTTCATCATCGGTTGCGGTATTCACATCAAAACCAATAATATCTACGCGAGGAATCAAGACTTGACGCACATCACGGTCATCGAAATCAATAGCCGCTTGCACTAGACGAGCTTCAGAACTTTCAATCCCTCCAGTCTGATGCGCTTCGTCGACGTAAGACTTTAATTCAGACTCACTGATTCCTTCCACTGGATCCACCTTGGCGAAACGTACTACCAGCATTTGCCAGAGATCAAATAACCACACAAGAGGTTTCAAGACGAGCATTAAAAAACTCAAGATAGGGCCTGATTTCTTCGCAATACTCTCAGGTGAGGTTCTTGCTAACAGCTTCGGAGTAATTTCTCCGAAAATCAGCACTAAAACCGTCGTCACAAGAGTTGCTATGGTTGCTCCATAGGTTTTATTCATATTTACGAAGAAAATAGTCGCTACTGAGGATCCCAGAATGTTGACAAAGTTATTTCCGATCAAAATTGTGGATAATAATGAATCAAAGTTATCCAGCAAATTGAGGGCTCGTTCTGCTGAGGCATCTCCTTCTTCTTTATCATGTTTTAAACGGATCTCATTTGAAGAAGTATATGCTGTCTCAGAAGCCGAAAAATAAGCTGAGAAAATTAAACACACAACAAAGACTATAATATAAACTATCTGACCTTCCATAGTACGATTACTCGCCACTCTTCCTTGATGAATTACAATTGAAATTAAGTTTAGTTATTCTAATTTAGAATAACATATTGCGAGAGTTCTCACAACTAAAGATACCTCGCAATTTATCCCATGAGCTCCTCTAATAATTGTGTTTTGTAGGACAAATATAGGGAATCTTGGTTCTGATTCACATAGTCAATTTTTTTATTTAATGAAATCGATAATTCCAAGGATATTTTTCCTGGTTGACCACTCAAAACATAAATTCTGTCGCATAGCATCAAGGCTTCATCCACGTCATGAGTCACCAGAAGCGTGGACCAATGATGTTCTTGGCGTATCTTTTTGAACCAAAAATGCATTTGTTGGCGGGTTTTCATATCTAAAGCACCGAAAGGCTCATCCAACAAAACCCACCGGCGATCAAATGCGATGGTTCGTAATAATTCTATGCGTTGGCGCATGCCCCCACTTAAAACTTTGGGATAATGATTGCTCCACTGTTCTAATTGAAAGTCCTCGAGGAGCTCCCTCACTCTTTGATCGACTTTTCGACGAGAAAGCCCTTTAAGATGTAGTGGAAGGGCGATATTTTCTGCGACAGTTTTGTGATCAAACAACAAATCTTTTTGCATCATATAGCTAATTTTATCTGAAACTTGTGCTGAGCCATTCATGGTAATTGAGCCTTCTTGGATGGCCAAACCCTGAGAGACCAAATTAAAAAGTGTCGTCTTCCCAACACCACTCATTCCTAATAAGCCCACCGTTTCACCTTCTGCTACCTGCAAGTGAATGTTGGATAAGACTTGGTGTCCTTCATATTGATAGGAAAGATTCTTAATCTCCAACATTTTATTTCACAAACTCATTCGTGGAAGTCACCATGGCACTGATATCGTTTTGTAAAAGATTTTGCTCATAGGCCCATCCAAAGAAATTATTCCAACGCTCTTCATCGATCAATCCCCAACTTTCTGGACTTGACGCATAGTGCTGACTGAGCCAATTTTGAGATTCGTGGATAAATGCACGCTCATCTTCTAATTCAGGGGCATGTTTAATGAGGATGTCCGCAGCTTCTTTCGGGTGTTCCATCGCAAACTGATAACCTTTCTTGACAGCTTGAATAAATGCACGAGACTCTTTTGGATAGTCCACCAAATAATCGTTATTCGCAATAATAACTGGCGAATAAAAATTTAATTTCTCTGTCAAATCTTTGAAAAAGATGAACTCTACATCAATGCCTTGGTGTTCAGCCATAATACCATCCCATGCATAGTAAACAATGGCAGAGTCAAATTGATCATTGACTAAGGAGATAACGGTGTTTTCGCCAGAGTTCGGCACCAGCTTCAAATCATCAAAATCAGCACCAGCTTCTTCCATCACGTATTCAACCATCGCTAACTCAATTGGTATATTCCACGTGCCAAAACGGGTGTTTTCAAGCTGTTTGGGACTGTCAATTCCCAGGTCACGCGGGGAAATAATCCCTGAGGTGTTCTCATCAATGATTGCCGCAACTGCGGTGACCGGCAAGCCGTTTGCCATGGCATCTCCTAAATATTCTTGGAAGTTAATGCCAAATTGTCCCTTACCTACGCCTACCAAGTCTTTTGCACTGTCTTTTGAAGGTCTTTGAATCGTGACGTTGAGTCCCGCTTCTTCAAAATAGCCCTTCTCCTGGGCGACAAATACTCCGGTATGATTCGTATTTGGCATCCAATCCAAAATGAAATCAATGGACGCTTCTGCAGATACTTTTAAAGGGAAACTTAATAAAGTCATCACTCCAAAAATAAATCCAATTACTTTTTTCATGGGAATCCTCCTCATTTAAACACCTGATACTACCACTTCAAAACTAAACGTTCTAGCCATCGCAATCCAGCCATTGACATCAAACTAATGGTTGTAATCACAAGAATAACCGCGAACATTTTGTCGTAGGCGAATACGCTTTTACTTTGGGTCATATAAACACCCAAACCTTTAAAACCACCAAGAAACTCCGCCACTACTGAGCTTATAAAAGCGTAAGAAACATTTAAACGCAAAGCACTGAAAAGATAAGGCAAGCTGGCAGGTATTTTTACATGCTGTAGCTCTTGCCAATATGTGGCGCCCATCAAGCGCACGAGCCTTAAAGCATCACGATCTACCTGAGAAAAGCCAGTCAACAAATTAATGACGACCGGAAAGAAAGCATAAATCACAATGAGGACAATTTTCGGCAACATGTCATAACCTAGCCACAAAAGTAAAACAGGTGCCAAAGCAATGGTTGGTATGGTCTGCAAAACGATGAGTAGTGGGTAAAGTGTTTGTTTCACCCAAGGCAATCGATCCATAAACACCGCCAAAATAATGCCCAGCAACGTTCCAATGACGAGACCTAGGAAAGCCTGTAACAACGTATATTTTGCATGATTCATCAAATTGGGAAGATCACTTCCCAAGGCTTGAACAATTTCTGATGGCAATGGAATAATAAATTTTGGTAACCATTCCTGCCTACCTGCGAACTCCCAGAGCCCAATCAGTAATAGGGAAAACAATAAACTTGGCAGAAACTTAATGATGTTTGTTGATCTTTTCATCGATGCCCAATACCTCTCCGACCCCTTTGTAATTAACCTTCATGTTGACGAATATTTGATCATTTAAAGTTCCTGCCAATTCAATCGCTTGGGTCACCACATCCATCAAATGATTGAAGTTACCGACCAAAGTTGTTTCAAAAGGACCCACGTGTACCTCTTCAATTTGAGATTTGACATAATCAATCACCGTATCAACTATTTGTAGCAATTCTTTAGATGATACATCTCCGAGGGCTAACACCTGGAAGGCAATGCTGCTATTATTTTTCTCCATTAAAATATCCTCCTATTTTGAGTATGCAAATAGGAGGATGGTGTCCATCACATTCCTACGCAAGTACTAACTTTTCAGGTTCTAGGGTCCGAAATAATCGTCTCAGCCTTAAGGCTCCCCTTGTGAATTCAATTATTCAATTAAAAACCTCACTAGGAAATCCTAAAGAGGCAACGTTATGATGCATGTAAGCCACCACATCCCTACGGAAGTCCTAACTTCATCAGGTTAAAGGATTTGATCACCAACGATCATCTCAGCCTCTGCAGGCACTCCTTGTGTTCTGTATCTACAAATATAACAACAATGATTGATCAAGTCAATTACTCTTGGTTCTCATGTCGCATGGTATACATTAATCCGATTGCTCCTACGAGACCACCGATTAACCAAGCTACCATGAACAGCAATGGATTTGTAATTCCTCCTGCTAATACTGCGAAAACTCCTCCGTGGGGAACCAAACTAACAGATCCAAAGAGCATACTTAAAGCTCCTGAAACCCCGGCTCCAATGGCTAAAGGAGGTATGACTCGTACAGGGTTAGAGGCCGCAAATGGAATTGCCCCTTCTGTGATAAAGGCAGCACCCATGACATAGTTCACCAGCGCACTATTTCGTTGCGCTTCTGGCCATAAACGTGGTCGTATCGTTGCAGCTAACGCAATTGCTAATGGCGGAACCATTCCTCCTACCATAACAGAAGCCATGACATCCGAACCTGCCCCACCTGAAGCAGTTACCAATGCCGTACCTGTGACATAGGCTGCTTTATTGATCGGCCCCCCCATATCAATGGACATCATTGCACCCACCGCAAATCCAATTAGAATTTTGAATTCTGAAGGGATGTTATTAATGAAATTAACCAAACCATTCATGACCGCACCCATTGGTGCATTAACCACGAAAAGCATGATCAAACCAATTAATAAAGTTCCCAATACAGGGTAAATAAAGATCGGCTTCATACCATCGAGAGATTTCGGTAACCAAGCAAAAAGCTTATTCAATAACCAAACGATCCCTCCACCAAGGAAGCCTGCTACTAGAGCACCTAGAAATCCTGAAGGCACCGCATCCGAGAAAACTCCTGCTTCGGAATTGAAAGAAGACAAGATTTCTGGATTTGCAAAGATTCCTCCCCTAAAACCAATGACCAATCCAGGACGATCAGCAATTGATTGACCGATAAATCCAGCCAAAATTGGAAGCATCATCGCAAAGGCCATATTTCCGAGACTCATCAAGACTTCAGCGATTGGATTGTAACTTGGGTCTGTGACATCCGAAGAATTAATTCCCCACATGAAAGATAAGGCAATCAGAATCCCTCCTGCCACCACAAAAGGCAACATATGAGAGACACCATTCATCAAGTGGCGGTAGAACTGACTTCCCAAAGAACCATTTCCCGACTCTTCTTCCTCATCGACACCTGCCATGTCCGAATGATAAATTGGTGCTTTGCCAGTTGCAGCTAACTCCACCAACTCAGAGGCTTTGTTAATTCCATCGGCCACTGGACGAATCAGTGTTGGCTTGCCTGCAAAACGTGCCATAGGGACTTGCTTATCTGCTGCTACAATCACTCCAGCTGCTCGCTCGATATCATCATGAGTCAGTCGGTTATTTACTCCAACTTGTCCATTTGTTTCAACTTTGATATCGATCCCCATGTCTGAGGCAGTTTGCTTTAATTTTTCCTCAGCCATAAAAGTATGAGCAATTCCTGTCGGACAAGCGGTCACAGCCACGATATATGGACGATCTTCTTGAGCTGGCTCACTCATTGTCGATGTCTCAGCGATAGATTCCTCTTCATAACTTTGGAAAACTTCTACCACTTCTTGAGTGCTCGTCGCATTTAAAAGAGCTTCTTTGGCTTCCACCTTCATGAGTACTGACGATAACTTTGCCAGGGCTTCCAGGTGAGCGCCTCCAGCTCCTTCTGGAGCAGCGATCATAAAAATTAATTTAGCGGGTTGCCCATCCATGGATTCCCATTCAATACCTGTTTCACTGCGGCCAAAAATAATCGCCGGTTCTTGAATGGACGTATGCTGAGCGTGTGGAATCGCTATCTCGTCCCCGACACCCGTGGTGGATTGAGCTTCTCTGGCTTCCAAAGCTTTGATAAATTCATTGACATCCGTGACCCCTCCGCAAGCTTCGAAACGCTCCGCAAGATGCCGAATCGTTTGGGACTTGCTGCCTGCCGGTAGATTCAAATCCATAGGTTCTTGGATGAATAACTCTGATAGTTTCATTGATCTTCCCTCTTATTCTTCTATTTGATTAACAACAACATTGTTTGCTAAGGACTGAATTTTTTCAAACTCTGCAATTCCCATGGAAAAAGCCGTGGCACTTCCTGAAGCCGTTCCCATACGTAGGCTTTCTGCATAGTCTTCTGTTTTTATATAATGGGCCATAAACCCTGCCAACATCGAATCACCAGCACCTACAGAATTAACGACTGTACCGTGCGGGGAATCCACCTGATACACTTCGTCCTGGGTAATCAGCAAAGCGCCCTCACCTCCCATTGACACAAGAACATTTTCTGCGCCTTGTGCTTGCAGTTCATGGGCAGCAGCTATAATTGATGCCTGAGAATCTAGGGTTCTTTCAAAAATCTCTTCCAATTCATGGATGTTCGGCTTAATGACAAAAGGCTTAAACTTTAAACAATCTTTCAAAAGATTCTTGGTTGTATCCAAAACCAAACGGCCACCGGACACTTGAGTCACTTGAGAAATCTCTTGATAGTGACGACTCTCAAGACCTCGCGCAACATTACCCGTTAGAAACACAATGGAATCTTCAGTCAATTGCGCTTTCAAATAGTCAATCAAACGCTCGAAATCTTTCGGCTCGACCATTGGTCCGGATCCGTTAATCTCCGTTTCTTGGTCTCCGCGCAACTTGACATTCACGCGAGTGACACCAGATACTTGGACAAACTCTGGCTGAATCCACTCACTGCGAATAGCGTCAACAATATAATCACCTGTAAATCCTGCAATAAAACCTGTTGAGATGCTTTTGAGTTGAAAACGCGCCAACATGGTTGATACGTTAACCCCCTTACCTCCGACTACATATTCTTCAGCTTCTGATCGATTGAGTTTTCCCAATTCTGGTTGGGAAACTTCCATCACCAGATCAATAGCAGGATTTAAAGTAATAGTATAGATCATTCTTTGACCTCCTTAAAATGAGTAATTTTTGACAGAGAATCACTCAACTTTTTTTCCAATGAATTAGTGATAATAATTGCTTGATCTAAGTCCATCACTTTGGCGAAACCAACTTGATGAAATTTGTTACGATCAACAACTACATAACACTGATTGCTGTTTTTAGCCGCTTGTTTCTTAACTTCTGCTTCTTCAACATCGGGAGTCGTAAAACCATAGTCAAGATCAACACCGTTCATTCCAATAAAAGCCTTATGGAAGTGGTAATTTTTCAGTTGACTCAATGCATCGGGTCCTATGATTGCATCCGTGTTTCCCTTGATGAATCCCCCCAAAAGAATGGTTCGGACTTTAAATTTAGACAACTCTTGCGCATGGGAAATACCGTTGGTAACAACTGTGATTCCAATTCGTTCCTTCAGGTGAGGAATCATTGCAAAAGTGGTTGATCCTGCGTCAAGATAGATGTATTCATGATCATTCACCAAATGAGCAGCCTCTTTGGCTATCTGAGTTTTATGTTCAGAATTCAATAAGAGTTTGTCCTGTAACGAGTTATCGATTTCAAGGTTATAAGCCCGTTTAGCTCCTCCATGGATGCGAATTAAAAGTCCTTGATCCTCCAAATCGGATAAATCACGTCGGATAGTGGATTCAGACACTTCCAGATCAACAATTAGATCTTGGACATGAATGGTTTTGGTTGTTTTTAATAGATTTAAAATGTATTCTTGTCGCTCTTCTGTGAGAATATCCATCACCTCGATAAATATTTTAGCATTATTTATGATCGATTACAATCGATTCGGTCACTATCAGTCAATGACTTTCGCATTTATTTCTATGACTACAGCTTCCATCTCCTGATAAATATCATCGCATTTCTATTATTTGCGGTTGCCTAGGGAATTTAGGACGAATTGGGTATCAGTCTTACGAAACTGATAAACGGTGGTGCACATGCCCCATGAAGGCATAGGAAATTAAAAAGTTATCAAAAAGATCAGCCATTTCGCTTGTCGCAATATACGCGTTTAAAAAATCGAACACTCTGTGAGGCTTTGGAGCTGTTAATTCAGGCAACGCCACAACATGGGTTACCAGAAGAATGTAATCCACCCGATCCGCAATCTTTTCCAGATCCTCTCTAAATTCCATCGAAAATAGAAGAGAAACTTTTGGATCTATCATTTTTTAACCGATGTAACGCTTATCTTACCAGGTCGCCATTCAATATATTCCTTCATATAACACTTCCTTGGCAAATGTTGGTGCATGGATAAAATGGTCATACCATAGGGAACGCCCGACAAGTCTTAAAGCTCTTCTACAAAAGAAAGCGTCTTTTGATAACAATTTGAAATGTCTCCTCCATTAAAAAAATAATCCAAGTCTTTATCTTGAAGTACTTTATTCATCGCTGTTACAAAAAAACTCAGGTGACCAACCCCGATTATCATCAATATAAAGAACTGATATAAAACCTAATTTCATAGATCCTCATAGAAATAATTGGTAAAAAAAAACAAGTGCCTAAGCACTTGCATTATAAGCCACCTGTCGGGGTTGAACCGACGACCTCATCCTTACCATGGATGCACTCTACCTACTGAGCTAAGGCGGCAATCAAAACTACATTGATAAATATACCTGAAAATCATTCCTTCGTCAAGCATTATGAATAAGGAATTTTATCTTCTAAACAAACTTCTTCTGGAAATACAAAATAGTTAAAACAATGCACTAGAACGTCCTGACGTTTTGCTTCCAAATAAGGCGTTAAATAAGCAGGATCCATTTCTTCATGAATGACAAACTTGTAATATATGGAATCTGAACACAATAAAATATATGGCTTTGATAACCATCTTTTCTCGCTTGAACGAGTTGTTGTAAGTGTTTCACACCTCGAGTTGTCGGCGCCCCAGGAAACATGGCTTGTTGATTATTCTCTAAGGTTAGAACTTTGATTTCTATAAACCACTTTACACTTCTGACTGTTTCATAATAAATATCGAATCGTGACTGGTCGTAAGTCACCTCTTGTTGAAGTTCTCTAAAGTCTTCTTGAATACCAATGATACTAGGGTCCTGTATTAATGCTTCATAGACAATGGTATTCGGTGCTTGCGAATCGACATTGATCCAAACGCCGTTTTCCTTCATATGAATGATGCTGTACTAAGTTTTACGCAAAGGGTTTTGCGAACCTTGGAGAATGATCGGATTTCCTTCACTTTGCAATTCAGTCAAACGAGTGGTATTGGGAACATGCGCCAGTTCTGAGTCGTCATTCACCAAGACTTGGGCAACGATGCGATTCATACGCTTGACAAACTTACCAGGACATAAAAGATCACAATGCATGTATTCACCTACATAAATAAAGTTAATAAAGGAATCGTCAATATTGATAAAAGAGACGTTAGGAATACTATGCCACTGGCTAACTCTGATTCATTGTCATAATTCGTTGCAAACATGACCAAATAGGCCGCACTCGGCATCCCCAATTGAAGTACAGGAATTGCTAGAGCGAGCCCTTGTACCCCAATAATCTTTAAAACCATCAATAAGACTAAAGGAACTACCAGCAACTTAATAAAAGATATTTTATAGAGCAGGGGTTGCGTCAATGTCTTTTTAAGATCTGATCGTGATAAGATTAATCCAACTAATATCATTGCCAACGGAGACGTCGCAGGACTAATCATATCAAAAGCAGTAGAGAAGGGCTCAACAACAGGAATTTGACCTAAAGAAAATGTTAAACCAAGTATAGTTGCGACGATGCCTGGTGCTAGCAAGATCTTTTTAACAGAGAAAGGCGCTGATTGGTCGGTTGTCCTAGACATCCATTGACGTCCCAACGTCCACACAAAAAATTCAAAAAGAATATTAGTCCCAATGACTGCATAAAAGAGAACCTCAGAGCCAAATAAAGCCATTAAAATAGGATATCCCATAAATGATGCATTATAAAGTAAAAAGCTAGATCGTATGACATTCTGTTGGTCTAAGCTAGAAGTCGCAAATAAAGGCCTGGTGAGATAGCCAATGACGATCGCAATTAGACTTCCGATCAATATCCCGCCCATAATAGAAAGAGCAGTTAAATATTGGTCCTTACTCGCTTGTATCTGTAAAGAATTAAAAAGTGTTATGGGAAGTGTCACATATAAAATCAACTGCGAAAAATCTTGCTGTCCTTTAACGGAAACTAATTTCGATTTGCCTGCGATGTAACCGATTAAAATAAGAACAAACATAACCGCTACTTGCTGAACCGTAAACAAAAAGTCTAATTCGATGTGCATTGGGGGGTTACCTACTTTCTTCAAATAAAAAAGAGCTAGTACATAGTACTAACTCTGATACTCCGCAAGCTGGACTCGAACCAGCGACGGCATGATTAACAGTCATGTGCTCTA
>CALYPW010000014.1 GCA_945278685.1 uncultured Dolosicoccus sp. | reverse complement strand
GAATGACAATTCTTCCCTCTTGGAAATAATCCTCAAGTTCGAAAGTCGGAATATAATGGCTAGCTGCTAAACTCTTAAATAAGGGTATGAACCTTTCATACAATTCTTTAAACGCATAGCCATCATAGTTTTCTTTTAATTTTTCTACAAGTTCTTCGTTTGATAACGCGTCGTGCACGCTTGCTCCTCCAAAGGAAATACGGTATTTAAGCGACCACCTCGATCAATGATCCGCGAAGATAACTGACTTGCACCAATTTTTTCTGTCTTCTCATCGTCTGGGTCAACATTTTGTTCAATCTGGTGTATCCAGAAAGTCTAAAGTTTCCTCTTCTGAAAAATCAGTAGAGAAATATCAAAGTAGGGTCACTTAATGCTACTTCCGTTCCATCAACTGGGATCGATAGCCTTCAGACTCGATTTTAGTATAAATTCAGACTTGATACTCTGTCTTCGTATTGGAAGACCAAAGACATGGTGAGTATCAAAATTGCAACAATCATTACTTCTTTATTTTATTGGCGGTTGATCCTTTGACCTTTCGCAGATAATCAATGGCTCGTTGAACAGAAAAGGACCCTGAACCAGTGACCTTATAAACGTTCCCTTGCAACTTCATACATTAACAAAGCTGCAGCAACGCCTGCATTGAGACTTTCGATTTCGACAGCCATCGGAATTGTGACGGTTCCGTCGCAGCGTTCCTTTACCAAAGGAGATACCCCGCGACCCTCATTACCGATCACAATTGCAATAGATCCTGAGGTATCCCATTGACGCATGTCTTCACCTGCCATATCGGAGGCAAAGATCCAAACGCCTTCTTTTTGAAGACGTTCAATAGTCTGAGAAATATTTGTCACTTGTATGACCGGGACACGGTCTATAGAGCCAGCCGAAACCTTGGCAACCGTTCCGGTCAATCCAACATTGCGGTGTTTAGGAACAATGATTCCATGAACACCACTGGCTTCAGCACTTCTCAAAATAGAACCTAGGTTATGGGGATCTTCGATCTCATCCAAAATAACAAAGAATGAAGCTTCTTCACGAGACTTAGATGCTCTAATTGCTTCTTCTAGGGGTTGGTACTCATAGGCTGGCATCACTGCCACGACTCCTTGATGATTGGCCCCCTTTGTAATATCATCTAAATCTCGCTTAGAAACCTCTGAAATTTCCAATTTCTTTTGTCTAGCGAGCTTCATTATACACATATGAATATCTTTTGAAAGATCTTTTTGTAAATATATTGACTTAACTTGTTTGTCTTCTTCTAAAACACCTTGAACAACATGCTTTCCAAATATAAATACGTCATTTTGTCTAATTTCCATTTTTTTATTTTGATTATTTTTATTTCGATGAGAGGAATGGCGCCGCTTTGCATTATTTCGTCGTTTCATCATTGGCCTCCTTATCATCAACCAGTGCGATGGCTTGGTCCATTAATTCTTCTAGACGCTCTTGTTGCTTCGTCAAATATAACCAACCGAGCAACGATTCAAAACCAGTTGCCTGTCGATAATCGCGAATCGACGCATTTTTGGCACGGGTATTTGATCGATGATTGCGGCCTCTTTTATAATAAGTAATTTCATCTTGAGAAAGCGCATCAATCTTTAACCAATGCTTCATCACAAAGGCTTGACCCGATGCTTCTACATATTTTACCGTTGCTTTATGAAGGCGATCGACCTGGGTCAATCCTTGTGCCAGCACGTGTTGGCGAATGAACAGTTCATAAATACCATCACCTACATAGGCGAGGGCTGAGCCGTTCAGTTGTGTGATTTGTGTGTCCTTCATTTAAACCTTCTCCATTGAGTTCCTTGAGGCGTATCGTTCAACTCGATACCTTGTGCGTGAAGTTGATCTCGAATGTCATCACTGCGTTCATAATTACCTTCTGCACGCGCGACTTCTCTTTCCTCAATTAACTGCTGAATATCTTCTTCCAGTAGTTCTTCTTGGACGGAAATGACAATACCAAAAACATCTAAAAATTCATCCATCAATTTTTTGAGTTGTTGCAAGGTCTCACGAGAAACTTTTTCTTCTAGATACTGATTCGTATGACGAAGCAAATCAAAAATAACAGCGAATGCATTGGCGGCATTAAAATCGTCATCCATGGAAGCGATAAAGTCTTCCCGATAGGTTTTAATTTGGTCTTCCCATTTTTTACAGATTGGTTGGTCTAATGCGTCCTTTTGTCGGTAATCTAAGCGACGATACATGTCTTTAAATCGTCGGAGAGTATTTCTTGCCTCTTCCAAAGTATTCACATCATAGACCAAAGGACGGCGATAATGAACGCTTCCTAGAAGATAACGAACGACCATTGGGTCCTCTTCTTTTAATAAGTCTCTTAGAAGAACGAAATTCCCTAAGGACTTGCTCATTTTTTCGTCATCTTCACCAAAAGTTACAAAACCATTATGCAACCAGTAATTCGAGAATACTTCTCCCGTACAGGACTCTGACTGGGCGATCTCATTTTCGTGGTGAGGAAATTCTAAATCCTGTCCCCCACCATGAATATCAATCGTGTTGCCCAAAAGTTTTATCGACATCGCCGAACATTCGATGTGCCACCCCGGTCGACCTGGACCCCAGGGAGATTCCCAGTGCCATTCTTGCGTAGAAGTTCCTCGCCATAAGACAAAATCCAAAGGATCTTCTTTTCGAGCTTTTTCTTCTTCCGAAACTCTCTGACTGGCCCCAGTTTGTAGCTTATCCAAGGACTGGTGAGATAATTTCCCATAATCGTCAAATTGGCGCGTTCTAAAATAAACATCGCCTTGAGATTCATAAGCAAATCCTTGCTCCATCAGTTGCTGAATAAATTTAACAATCGATGAAATATGAGTCGTTACCCGTGGGTGTGTCGTCGCTGGCTTTACATTCAAAGCTTGCACATCTTCATGAAAGGCTTTGATGTACTTGTTGGCAATGTCTGTAGGCTCCACTCCTTCTTCCTTGGCCACTGCAATGATCTTGTCATCCACATCTGTAAAGTTACTCACATAGTTGACATTGTAGCCACGATATTCGAGATAACGACGAATCGTATCGAAAGCGACTGTGCTACGGGCATTACCAATATGAATGTAATTATAGACCGTAGGTCCACAAACATAGAAAGTCACTTCCTCAGAGCGAATTGGTTGGAAGGTTTCTTTTTTTCTCGTAAGGGTGTTGTATAACTTGATGGACATCGATGGCTCTCCTTTATCTATTCAATATTTAAAAGAACTCACCTGCCACAATGCGTGACAAAGGCAAGCCCTAGTGTTAATTATGAAATTTGTTGTTCAACTTGATGGATATGATCTAGGACTTTTTCTTTTCCTAATAATTCAATCAAATCTGGAACTTCTGGACCACTCATAACACCGCTCACAGCAATACGAATGGGCATGAATAGCTGGCGCCCACGAATATCATGCTCATCACGAATTTCATTCATTAAAGGACGTACATTTTCAGCAACAAATTCTTCCTCAGGTAACTGAGTGAGTTTTTCTTTGATTGCCTTCACAACAACCAGTCCTGTTTCAGATGATAATTCGTCGATACTTGCTTGATCTAACTTCAAATCTTCGTTGAAGAATAAGGACGCAAGTTCAACAATTTGTGCACCATAAGCCATTTGTTCCTGGTATAGGCCAACCAAGCGGGTGGCCCACTCAATTGTTTCTTGTGATGGGTTATCTTCCACAAGACCGGCTTTGATTAGGTGTGGAAATGCTAAATCGACTACGCGTTGCAGGTCCGCTTTCTTCATATATTCGTTACCAATCCACAGGAGTTTGTCACGGTCAAAAGCCGCTGGTGAGTTAGATAAACGATTCTCATCAAAAATCTTGATTAATTCTTCTTGAGTAAATAATTCTTCTTCGCCTTCTGGTGACCAACCTAGAAGTGCCACAAAGTTAAACAGCGCCTCGGGTAAGTATCCCAAGTCACGGTACTGCTCAATGAATTGGATAATTCCACCGTCACGCTTGCTGAGTTTTCGACCTTCTTCATTAATGATTAAAGTCATGTGACCAAAGCGCGGTGGTTCCCAACCAAAAGCTTCGTAGATCATCATTTGACGAGGCGTGTTGGCGATATGATCATCTCCGCGCAACACATGGGTAATGTCCATGTAATGGTCATCCACAGTTACAGCGAAGTTATAAGTCGGCATCCCGTCTCTTTTTAAAATGACAAAATCTCCTGCAACATCATTGGCTTTGAAACTGATGTCCCCTTTGACAATATCGTCAAAGGCATAAACTGCCTCCGAATTCACACGGAAACGGATCGAGTAGTCACGACCTTCATCAATGAAAGCTTGCTCTTGTTCCGGTGTTAAATGAGCATGAGCACCACCGTAACGGGGTGTTTCACCTGCTTCTCGCTGTGCTTGAGCTTCCGCATCCAACTCTTCGGACGTCATGTAGCAGCGATAAGCCTTATCCTCATCAAGAAGTTGTTGAATCAGTGGTTCATAAATATGCAAGCGTTCAGACTGACGGTAAGGAGCATACTGAGGATTTGGCTTGTCGACTGCCTCATCCCATTCAATGTTTAACCAAGTAAGGTTATCGAGTTGACTAGATTCCCCTTGTTCGATGTTTCGAATCAAATCCGTATCTTCTGTTCGAATGATAAAGTCTCCCCCATGATGACGGGCAAACAAATAATTAAATAAAGCTGTACGCGCATTTCCAATATGTAATTCTCCCGTAGGACTTGGTGCGTAGCGCACGCGAACTTTTGAACTCACTAAATATCTTCTCCTTATCAGTTGTTCTATCCAACGGATAGCTTTCTCTTGGGCTATTCTATCTTAATTTGTGTCTACTTGCCAACTAATTATTGGAATCGATTAGTTTGGCGAATATCATTCGTCCAGCAGAGGTTTGAAGTGCACTTGTAACTTCGACGTCTACCCAATCATTTAAATGACGCTTACCATCCTCAACAACAATCATCGTACCATCGTCTAAATAAGCGACTCCTTGCTGACGCTCCGTTCCTTTGCGAACGATCAGAACATGCATGGGCTCTCCGGGAACAACCACTGGCTTCACGGCATTGGCTAGCTCATTAATATTAAAGACAGGAACGTTTTGAATCCCCGCGACTTTATTTAAATTATAGTCATTCGTGACGATTGCTCCTTCTTTTTCCTGGGCAAGTTTAATCAATTTCAAGTCTACTTCTTGAACACCCGAGAAGTCCCCCTCATAGAATTCTACTTCCGTATT
Source organism: uncultured Dolosicoccus sp. (assembly GCA_945278685.1). Taxonomy (GTDB): domain Bacteria; phylum Bacillota; class Bacilli; order Lactobacillales; family Aerococcaceae; genus Dolosicoccus. The sequence goes on along the minus strand of CALYPW010000014.1, from coordinate 13,154 downwards.
TGGATCTTCCTGAATTTCCTGCAAAATATCTAAGCCTCTGCGACCTTTGGTGCGCGTCAACGAATCTGCGGAATCTGCGATCCCTTGAAGTTCCTTCAAGACAAAATTTGGAATTACTAGAGTCCCTTCCAAGAAGTGAGTTTTTAAAACATCAGCAATTCGTCCGTCAATGATCACACTGGTATCCAATACTTTATATTGTTTAAAACTTTTAGGTGCTTTAGCAATGACTGCTTCTTCCTCTTTCTCTTTTCTTTGGACAAAAGCACCAGCATTTTCAAAAAAGGCGCTAATCTCTTCGCGTCGATTACTAATTGTTAAGTAGCCAATAATTCCAAAAACAAAAGGAAAGATAAAGGGAAGAGTCGTTGAGATAACTGGCACCTGTAAGCTTCTAAACGGCAAGGAAACTAAATATCCACAGAGGAAACCAATCAAAATTCCAATTCCGTTTATCACCAATGAGCCAATGGTTTGTTGTTCTAAAAGAAGCAAGACACGACGGATGAATCGTTCGATCAAGGGCATGGTCATGCTTCCGATAATAATAAAAAAAAGTGCAAAGATAAGTCCATTCACGTAGGCATTGGTCAGCCATTTATGAGTTAGGTTCATCAAAGGCCAAAACTTGGGGCCCAAACTGATACCAACACTTAATCCGGCAATGGCTGAAATTGTCCATATAAATCGTTTAATCATTATTTTTCCTCCTTTCAGTAAATACATCTAACGACCTTTAGGGAAAATGAGTGACACGGCTTCACGGAGAGTGGCTACTGGAATAATCTCAACGTTCAGATTCGTATCAAGACCCTCATAGTTATTCTTAGGCACAAACACGCGTTTAAATCCTAATTTATTCGCCTCTGACACACGTTCACTGATCTGGCTGACTCTCCGTATTTCACCCGTCAAACCAATCTCACCAATGTAACAATCACCCACATTGGTGCCACGACCCCAATAACTAGAGGCAATGCTCACTGCAATCGCTAGATCAATGGCTGGTTCATCCAATCGAACGCCTCCCGTTGTCTTGAAGAACACGTCTTGATTTTGCACTAAGAGTCCCACGTGCTTTTCCATGACAGCTAATAAAAGAGAGACTCGATGATAATCAAGACCACTGGCAGTTCTTTTCGCATTTCCAAAGACTGTCGGGGTCATTAAAGTTTGAATTTCTGCCATAATTGGGCGTGTGCCCTCCATAGACGCAACAACAGTTGAACCTGTTGCTCCTGGTAGGCGTTCTTCTAAGAATAATTCTGATGGATTGGTAACTTCTGTTAATCCCACATCCAGCATTTCAAAGACGCCTAATTCATTGGTTGACCCAAATCGGTTTTTTACTGCTCTTAAAATTCTGAAACGGTTGTGCTTTTCACCTTCGAAGTATAAGACGGTATCAACCATATGCTCCAATATCCGAGGACCTGCAATGTTTCCTTCTTTGGTCACGTGCCCAACAATGAACATGGCAATGTAATTATCCTTGGCAATACGCATCAAAGACACTGTCGCTTCTCTGAGTTGACCAATACTTCCAGCGGCACCTGTGTGCGTTGGAACATGGGTGGTTTGGATAGAGTCGATAATGACCACGTCAGGCTCAATGCGTTGGATTTCAGAAGCGATTACTTCCAAGTTCGTTTCTGCCATTAAGTAAAAATTCTGATCCGTAATGTCAAGTCGTTCGGCACGCATTTTGATTTGCGACGCACTCTCTTCCCCAGAAATGTAGAGTACTTTTTGCCCGCGATTTGCTAGTTGGACAGAGACTTGTAGGAGAATCGTTGATTTTCCAATTCCTGGGTCTCCACCGAGTAACACGAGGGAGCCAGGAACTACACCGCCACCGAGCACCCGATCAAATTCTTTAAAATCTGTGGACACTCGTTCCTCAGCGGATAATTCAATCTCATCAAGTCGAAGGGCCTTTCCAGTCGCGGCAGATCTTGAAGTGTTTACTTGCACCTGGTGGTTCGCTTTACTTGGAATTGTTTGAACCCATTGTTCCTCCATTTGGTTCCATGCACCACAATTGGGGCATTTTCCCAACCATTGCGGAGATTCGTAACCACATGCCAAACACTCGTAAATCGTTCTTTTTCTTTTTGAAATAAGGATTCTCCTTTCTATTCGTCGGATGACCCGAAGCCACCACTACGTTCACTTTGACCGCCAGTATCTTCATCAGCCTTTAAAAAAGGCATAAAAATTCCCTGAGCTATTCGCTCACCTTTCGAGATCTTTTGATCAAAAGGTCCAAAGTTTAACAATTGAACATAAATATGTCCCTCATTTCCCTCGCTATTGTAGTAATCAGCATCAATGATTCCTACACCATTGGGTAGCGTCAAGAAACGTTTCAATGGGTTACTGGATCTGTTCACCAGTTGTAAATACTCGTCTTCCTGCATGTAAGCTTTAATACCAGTAGGTACCAATGTGGGCTTAAAAATGGAGAACGAGTTTTCAACAGACGCTTGATCCATATCCTTGGTTGATGGCCAGATCCATTGTTTCAATTCCTGGGCGACGTGTTTGAAGGCCGACTTCCAAAAACTTGGTAAAACAATGTCTTCTGCTGCCTCAAAGTCATAACCTGCTGCATGATATGTGGCACGTTTAGGTAGATTGATGGATGCATCTGCATATTTCGAAACAACTTCGAATCCACGTTTTTTCACTTTATTTCCTCCCTTCTTTTAAAGAATCTGTTCTTATTTTATCAAAGAATCCCTGTCAAATAAATAACTCTTGAAAAGATCCGTCTTTAGTCACAGTTAACCTTCCATCAACTTATATTATTACAATTTTATGACAGAAGTCAGATTAATCACTTATTTTGTTTATTTTTGGTATCATTGCGAAGACTATTTTTATATAAAAGGAGAAGTTTTGTGACTAAAAAACGATCAAATCGATTAACTTCTTTAATCATCACAAGTTTGTTAATAATCGCGGGAACCGTGACTGTCATTTTCCATTCCCATGATACACCGGATCCAACGACTATAAACACACACGTCAATGATAAAAAATTTCTTCAAGAAACACCCACTTTCGAAAATGTTTATCGAAACATGAAGAAGAACCAAGCATTCAACCGAGAGTCTTTCACTCATTCCTTCCTTCCTTTTTATCCAGCACGTTCATCGAATGCTGATGTATCCAATGAATTGGATATTCCACTCATTCTGCAAATGGATTCTCAATGGCGGTATCTGAAATACGGGGATGATGATCATTCAGAGTTAGGCTACAATGGATGCGCCCTTGCTTCACTAGCAATGGTACGCTCCTATCTGGAGAATCGATTCGTCAGCCCGCGGGAAATTCTGGATTGGAGCAAAGAGGATTATTATGTAGAAAACGAAGGAACTTCTTGGAAAATTTTCTCTGATTTCGCTGATGAATTTAATTACAAGTATGAAGACCATGGTGAAAATTTTAACGACGCGATGATCGCAGTCAACGAAGGAAAAGTAGTCATTGCTTCCGTTAAACCGGGTTTTTCAACAAATAACGGCCATATCCTCGTCATTCGTGGATATCAAAATAGCCAAGTCTATGTCAACGATCCTGCTGATACAGGTGCCAAGCAATTCAGTACCCAAGGAATTGACCAAAACATCATATTGGATAAAGCGATTAATTATTGGTCCTTTAGTAAATAAATCACGAAAAGGATGGTTCAATTATGTCTCAAAAATCACCGAAAGACTCCCTTAAGCAAGCGTCAAGAGGCGCAGCACTGGGAGTTTTTATTTATTTTTTACTAACGATCTTAAAGTTACTAGGTGCTTACTTTTTCAAATCTGACGCCTTGCAGGCGGATGGACTCAATAACTTATCAGACATTATTTCTTCAGTCGCAGTATGGATTGGCCTCAAAATCTCACAGAAACCTTCCGACGATGACCATCATTTCGATCACAACAAATATGAAACCTTGGCTAGCTTTGTGACTTCTTTATTAATGTTTACCATTGGGTTCGAGGTAATTCGTGTAGGAATTACTAAATTCTATCAACAATCCTATGCGAACACATCGGCTGAGACTTTATGGATCTCATTGTTTTCAGCGATAGTTCTCTTCGTTACGGCTTCATATAACATGCGACTAGCTAAAAAGACGAAAAGTTTAGGACTTAAATCTTCAGCCAAAGACATGTTCAGCGACATGTTGATCAGTGTGGGATCCATGGTCGGTGCCATCGGAGCAATTTGTGGCTATCCACAAACAGACACGATCATGGCGATCGTCATCGGTTTTGTCATCTTGTGGACGGCTTTAGAAATTTTCAAAGACAGTTCTTTTGTACTCTCAGATGGATTTGATCAACAGTACCTTGATAAATACCAAGCAAGCGTTAAGAAAATTAAAGGTGTCGAGAGAGTGCACCATGTTCGTGGCCGACGAAGTGGTATGTACATTTACGTAGACATTACCATTGAAGTCAACCAAGACATGAGTGTATATGACTCTCATAAAATCACTGAAAAAGTTGAAAAAGTGTTATTCGATGAATTTGGTGTAAGAGATGTAGATGTTCATGTCGAACCTTATTTATAATTTTTTATGAAAGACTTTGCATGAAAGCTTTCTTTTGATAAAATGGTTAATGGACAAAAAAGCAGTTAGTTAAGTGTATAATTAATTAACGCTTAGATTTAATAAAAGGAGCCTTTTTTATGTCATCAGTAATTGTAGTTGGTACCCAGTGGGGAGACGAAGGAAAAGGAAAAATCACCGATTTCTTCAGTAAGCAATCTGATATTGTTGCACGCTATCAAGGAGGAGACAACGCTGGACATACGATCGAATTTGACGATCGCAAATTTGAATTACACTTAGTACCTTCAGGAATCTTTGCAGAAGATAAGTTGAGCGTCATCACAAACGGTGTCGTTGTTAACCCAGTCTCTCTTGTGGAAGAACTAGAGGAACTCGAAGCAGAAGAAATTGATACGTCATCTCTAAGAATTTCTGATCGAGCTCATGTCGTTTTCGATTACCACATTCTCATGGACCAGCTTCAAGAAAAACAAAAAGGAAGCGACTCAATCGGAACAACCGCACGCGGAATCGGGCCTGCCTATATGGATAAGGCTGCACGTATTGGAATCCGAATGATTGATCTATTAGATAAAGATGTTTTCAAATTCATGCTTGAGAAAAACATTCATGAGAAGAATATCTTATTCAAACACCTTTACGACTCAGATGTTACTCTTTCTTTTGAAGAATATTTCGAAAGATATTATGAACTTGGTCAGAAGCTTTCAAAATATGTCTGCAATACTTCTCTGCTGATCAATGATGCACTTGAAGAAGACAAAAAAGTTCTTTATGAAGGTGCTCAAGGAGTCATGCTTGACTTAGATCATGGTACCTATCCTTTCGTCACGAGCTCCAACGCTTCCGGTGGAGGAGTTACCGCAGGTGCTGGGGTCGGTCCTACGACTATCAACGCTGTTATTGGTGTCTCCAAAGCTTATTCTTCTCGAGTAGGTAGTGGTCCCTTCCCAACTGAACTTCACGATGACATTGGTAAACGCATTCAAGAAATTGGACGAGAATTTGAAGAACACACCGGTCGAGCACGTCGTGTTGGATGGTTAGATACCGTTGTCATGAGACATGCGAGACGAGTCTCAGGATTAACACATTTGGCCCTCAATAGTATTGACGTATTGAGCGGTCTCGACACAGTCAAACTGTGTATTGCCTATGAAGATGAAAATGGAGAGCCTACCGATAGTTATCCTGCAAATTTAGAAACTCTTAAACGCATGACTCCTATTTATGAAGAAATGCCGGGCTGGGATGAAGACATTTCAACCATCAAAGATGTCAACGACCTGCCTGAAAATGCCAAGAACTACGTCAAACGTGTCTCTGAACTCGTTGGTTGCCCATTAACCACAGTTTCAGTTGGACCTAATCGTGATCAAACAATTCTCGTAGAAAATATCTGGTGATAATAACAGCGTTGGAATATATCCAACGCTATTTTTATGCACTTTTAAAGTGAATAATCAATTTCCCTTTAAAGTAGAGTTTTAATTTTCAAAATCTATTCGCTTCATTACAGGATAGACAATTAAACCACCAAGAATCATTGCCAAGGCTTCAGAAACTACTAAATAGACGTACAACGGCCAGAAAGCCTCACCCGTATCGATGATAAAAACCAGCATTGCCGCGATTGTAAACATTGACAAAGAAAAAATAATCGTCAAAATACCATATCGAAGAATGGTCAATTGGAAATTATCCATCTTATTATTCATTTGCTTTGATACTCGATCGGCAACCCAAACTCCTAAATGTAAGAAAATATAGGTGCTGGCGGTTCCAATGATCATGTCATAAATTCCATACGCGAATAGATTTGTGATAAACACGCCGACCACTACTCCTCGAATATATTTCTTATCGTAGAGAGCTAATAAATTTAATCCTTCCGATAATCGGAAATTTAAAGGGCCTAAAGAAATAGGTGCCATAGCTAACGATACAACTACGTAGATTGCTGCAACAACTGCTTGTCGGGTAATTTCTCTATTTTGAATATTCATGTTTAATCTCCTTTATAGGTTCTCCTACTTGTTAATTACGACCAAAGGATCAAAGAGTGGTACTCCACTGAAGTATCGTAATGTTATTTAATTAACCAACCACCATCAATTGGTATGATGGCTCCTTGTATATAATCTGCTGAATTACTCGCTAAATAATATGTCAATTGGGCCACTTCTTTTGCAGTCGCCCATCGTTTTGTTGGAACCTGCTCCTGCACCCATTTTGCTAGAGGCCTCTCTTCTTGAAAGTCCTTCTGATTCATTGGTGTAGCAATTGCTCCAGGAGCAATGCCATTGACTCTCAATCCCTTCGTACTATAATCGTGAGCCAATTGTTTTGTAAAACCTACTAATCCATGCTTAGCAGAAGTATAAGCAATCCCGCCACCCCCACTGGTCAAACCAGCAATTGAAGTTATATTGATAATTCGAGACGCCTTGTTTTGCAATAAATACTTTAAACACACACTGGTCACATTGAAAGTACCTGTCAAATTAACGGCAAGAATATGATCCCATGACTCACCAGTCGTTTCTTCCAATGACTGATAACCATCCAGTTGTCCTGCAGTGTTACACAAAACATCTAATCTCTTTTCGATCACTGGGACCAAGTGTTCATGAAGCGTTTTTCGTTTAGTAACGTCACCACATATAAAGGTAAAGGATTTAGAAAACTCATTCATTAATTCCTTTATCTCCATACTTTCTCGAAGATCCAAGCCGAAAACGACATGTCCATTCTCCAAAAACACTCGTGCTTGTTCGAGTCCGATTCCTGAGGAAACGCCCGTAATCGCTACGTGCATTTTTTTTGGCAAAAATCCACTTCTGCGTGTATATTCAGATCTAATCAACCAGCTTCCAGTCCTCTGCTAAAAGATCACAAACTGTTGGTTGAAACATGGTGTATCCCTCACCATCAACGTGAATAACGAAATAAGGAGTCAATGTTTTGCCGTCAAGGGTAGATTCCCTTATCAAGCGAACATAATTTTCTGCACCTGACCACCCCACTCGAATTATTTTTTTTCCTGACTTTAATTCTTTTAACGCTTTTTCAAAATTCATAATTACTCCCTTCTGACTTATACACAGCTGTGTATAAGTTTTGTGCGTAACTAGTATTGTGGTTCCGGAACGTAAGATAAGCTTGAGAATTTATTGTAGTCTCTTGCAAATAATAAGCGAACTGTGTCGTTTGCGCCACGTCGATTCTTTGCTATGATTACTTCAACTGTATTGTCTGGTACCATCTCATCTTCACGATGATTATCTTCGTCTTCATGTTGGTGATAGTCATTGCGATATAAGAACGCGACCACGTCCGCATCCTGTTCAATGGATCCCGACTCTCGGATATCGCTGAGCATTGGACGCTTGTTTTGACGTTGTTCAACTCCGCGAGACAATTGAGATAAAGCAATGACTGGTACTTGCAATTCCATGGCAAGTTGTTTTAATTGCCTTGAAATTGCCGAAACTTCTTGCTGTCGATTTTCTTGACCAGTTCCCTCAATTAACTGAAGATAATCGATAATAATTAAACCTAAATTAGGGTTCTCAAGTTTCAAACGTCGACATTTTGCCCGAATTTCTACGATAGATATTGATGAATCATCAATGTATATTTCTGCTTTTTCCAGGGTGTCCATGGCAACTGTGAAACTTGACCATTCCTCAGAAGTCAATTTTCCTGTTTGCATGTTTGAAGCGAGTATATTTCCTTCCGCGGACAACATTCGAAAAACCATGTCCAAGGCGCTCATTTCCAAGGAAAATACAGCTACAGCCGTATCTTCCTTAGTGGCTACATTCTGGGCAATATTCAAAGCGAAGGCTGTCTTACCTACTGCTGGTCGCGCAGCAATGACTATAAATTGATCAGGATGAAATCCTTTAGTGACTCTATCCAAATCTATATACCCACTGGGTAATCCGACGATCTCACTATCCTGTTCCATCAGCTCGATTAATCGTTCATTGGCTTGAAGAATTAAGTCCTTTATCTTCTGAGGACGATCACTTTGGGTATCTTCACCAATTTCCATGATGCGTCGTTCCGCAGAATCAATGATTACAGAAATATCCTTTTTTTCGGTATATGCATCCATCGATATCTTTTCGGATGCAGATATCAACTGTCTAAGAATCGATTTTTCTCGAACAATGGATATATATTGTTCAATATTTCCAGCAGAGGGTGTGAAGTTTGCTAAATCAAGAATATAACTGCTTCCACCCACATTGGTTAGCTCATCATGAGCATATAACTGCTCCATTAATGGAACAGGATCCACAATGCCACCATTTTGATCGTGAACGATTTCCATGGCATTGAATATCATGCGATGGGCACGTTTGTAGAAATCATCAGTTTTTAGCTTCTCTTGAATGGTTGACATATTGTTCGAATCAAGAAGCACTGCTCCTAATACAGATTTTTCAGCATCTTCATTAAAGGGAATAGTTCTATCTATCTGTTTACTTTCCACGTCAGAACTCCTCTCATTACATCGTGATCTTTCCCATTATACAAGATATTAGCAGAAAAAATTTAAAAAGAGCATTACTCATACAGTAACACCCTTTTGGCATTTATTCTTCTTGAACATTCACTTTGATCACTGATTCAATGTTCTTATAGATTCTAACTGGAACATTGTGTTGTCCAAGAGAGGCAAGGTTGTGTGGCAAATCGATTCGACGTCGATCAACCTTCAATGAGAATTGATCCTTTAATGCTTTGGCGATTTGGGTAGAAGAGATTGTTCCAAAGAGTCGGCCACCCTCTCCAGTTTTTGCTTTTACAACTACCACCGTATCTTCAGCTTCTAGTTGCTCTTTAATCTTTCTGGCTTCTTTAACTTTTCCTGCTTCGTCAGCCATGGCAGCCGCTTGATCTTCTTTTAATTGACGTTTAGCAGCAGGAGTCGCTTCAACTGCTAATCCATTTTTGATTAAGTAATTTCTACCATAACCAGCAGAAACTTTGATCAACTCGCCTTTTTTCCCCTTTTTTTTCACATCTTCTAACAAAATAACTTCCATTATTATTCCTCCTGTAAATCATGAATAATTTTTCGTAATTGTTGGCTAACATCAGCAATCGTATGATTTTTTATTTGTGTGGCTGCATTAGACAAATGACCTCCGCCACCCATTTTCTCCATAATCCTCTGAACATTAATTTCACCGAGACTACGTGCACTTACACCCACAGTTTTTTTGTCTCTTTGATAGATAACAAAAGAAGCCTCAACATTTTTCACTTTAAGCATTTCATCTGCTGCTTGTGATGCTGTTATATTGTCTACAATATTAGTGGTGAATGATGCAGTAACCGCATATCCTTGTCCTAAATAATCCATACGGTCGACTAATTCATTTCTTTGTTGAATATGCTCGAGATCTTCTTTGAGTATCCGTTGAATGGTGTCAGTTTTCGCACCTCTTGATTTCAAATAACTCGCCGCATTGAAGGTCCTTGACCCGGTTCGGCGCGTGAAATTATTGGTATCTACGATCATTCCTCCTAATAGCCCCGTAGCTAAACTGCTATTTAAAGGTTTGTTGGAAGGAGGCATATGCATGAAAAACTCCGCAATTAATTCTGCAGTTGATGATGCATAGGGTTCGATAAAAGTCAGCACCGAATTCTCTGGAAACTCTTCACTGCGGCGATGATGATCAATGATCACAACTTCATGATCATTGATCAGGTCTCTTCCTTCACTCAGCGAAGGACGATGATGATCAACCATAATGATCAATGTTCGATCATTGATCATTTCTTTTGCTTCTTCATAATTTATAAATGCATTGGACATGTTGTCTTGAATTCCCGGAATATTTAGTAACTGTTGAACATCGTGATTTAGTTCATCTTCCTGAATAATTATCTTCGTTTCTTTTTTCGATTCAGAAACTAATTGATAGACCCCCATAGCAGATGCCATGGAATCTAAATCTGGATAGACATGACCAGTTACAAACACTTGATCAGCCTGATCAATTGAGGTCATTAAAGCTTGATAGACCAATCGTGAACGGATACTTGTTCTTCGTTCGGTAGGGTTAGATTTACCACCGTAGAATCTTGCCTGCCCTTCTTCTGATCGAACAACCACTTGATTGCCCCCTCTTCCCAAGGCTAAATCTAGATTTAGCTGTGCTTGAATAAAGAGGTCATTGACGCTGTAATAATCCGTATCTGGATAAGCAATCCCTTGACTAATCGACATCGGAGCATTTTGTAAATATTTCAGATCATAAACCGTTTGAAAGAAACTAAATTTGTCCTTTTCTAATTGTTTTAAGGAATGCACATTCGTAATTGTAATAAACCGTTCATCATCTAGTCGTTTAAGAAAAACTTTCCACTCGTTAGCCCAACGATTTAAATCTTCCATTAATAAAGAATCTAATTTTGCGCCTTCAGAGTCACTCATTGATTGTAATAACTCATCGTATTGGTCAAAGAAAAGATAACCAACGGCCAACTGATCATATTCGCGAGTTCTTAAAATTTTTTCTTCATAATCAACATCTAGGAGATAAATGGCTTGTTCTTCTTTTTGATGAATCACTTTATAAAACTTTTTCTTAAATTCTACAATTTGCCATTCGTCGTTTTTAGAATCTAAACTTAAAAGATCAAACAATTCTTCGTCAACACGTTTGATTTCTTCTCCTAAAAGTCCCTGACTCCCGTAAATGTGCTGGAATTCCGGATTCACCCAACGAATCCGCTCATTATTATCGTATAAAATAATTGCTACTGGGGCTCGGTTCAGGGAATCCGCTTGTACATCCCGGATTCTACGAGTTTCTCCACGAATCGTCTTATTTATTTCTTCATGGATATGCTCCATATTTTTCTTGAATAGGTAAAGCATTAGAATAAATAATAGTATTAAGAGTAAACCTAAGATTTCATTTGAACGATAAACTCCAAAAGTTATCAGAATTGAAAGAACAAAAAGAATAAACATGGGCCATCTATTTTTTGATTGTAATAGTTGTCTAAATACTTTTTGCAAATCTTTTTTGTTAATCAGTCTCACCTCTAACTAACTATCATCCTACCATAAAAACAACCATTAGTCTTTCCCTTAAGTGTTCCACGTGAAACTTTCTGTAAATAAAAAGAGCCAGACTTTTTTAGTCTGACTCTAGTAAATGTTAATCTTGTACAACGAATGGCAATAATGCCATGATACGTGCACGTTTGATGGTGCTTGTTAACGTACGTTGGTGTTTCGCACAGACTCCTGTAACTCGACGAGGTAAAATTTTACCTTTTTCTGAAACAAAACGTCTTAACAGCTCTACATCCTTGTAATCAGGATGATCGATATGGTTTGCACAGAAATGACATACACGTCTTCTGCGTCTTCCTCCACGACGATGTCCAACCATGTTTATTGTCCTCCTTTATATTTTAAAACGGTAAATCATCTTCAGAAATATCAATGGGTCGTCCTTCATCCATAAATGGGGAGGACACTTGGTTTGAGGATTGAGAACTTTCTGTTCCACCTGCTTGATTTCCTGAGGATTGATTGTTATTGAATTGATTGTTCCCTTGAAAGTTATTCTGGAAACCACTGGATGGTTGTCCGTGACTACTTGAACCCTCTTCGCGTGGACGCTGTTCGGTTACTGAACGTGGTTCAAGTAAATGGAAGTTATTGACAACAACTTCCGTTACGTATACACGCTGTCCTTGTTGGTTCTCATAGTTTCTTGTTTGAATTCTTCCTTCGACGCCGATCTGCGATCCTTTACGAGTAAAGTTCGCTAAGTTTTCGGCAGCCTTTCTCCAGATTACACAATTAATGAAATCTGCTTCTCGTTCACCTTGTTGATTCGTAAAGTTTCTGTTTACCGCTAAAGTGAAAGAACCTACAGCAGTTCCTGATGAGGTATATCGTAGTTCAACGTCTTTTGTCAGTCGACCTACTAATTGCACTGTATTCATAAGTAAGCTCCTCCTTTAAAGTGTTTCACGTGGAACAAATGACTAATTATCAATCTGAACGATCATGTGACGTAGGGTGTCGCGATTGATTCGTGCTAGACGATCAAATTCATTCAAAGCGTCAGCATTGTCTGCATTAAGTTCTACAAGATGGTATAACCCCTCTGTGTAGTCTTTAATATCATATGCTAAGCGCTTCTTTTCCCAGTCTTTAGATTCAATAACTTCCGCTCCTTGATCCTTTAGTAACGTATCAAAACGCTCAACTAAAGCATTCTTGTCATCTTCAGAGATGTCAGGACGAATAATATAAAGAATTTCGTATTTACGGCTCATTGACTGCACCTCCTTTTGGTCTAATGTGGCCCTATAAAAAGAGCAAGGAGAGTATTGCATAAAATAAATGCGGATACTCACATCTAGGTACTCTACTATATCTCTAATAAGAAAGCAAGAAAAACCTTCCAACAAAGCCGAAAGGTGTCATTAACATATGATAATGTCTTAGTAATTAACAAATGACTGTGTCCCCAAAATAGATTATCCTAGTCTTAAACGATTGGGTGTAGGAATGGGGATC
>CALYPW010000013.1 GCA_945278685.1 uncultured Dolosicoccus sp. | reverse complement strand
ATCTCCAAATCTTATGTAGATTTTGGTAAGCAAACCGCTCGCATGGTCATTCGTATGTTGGATGAAGGGTTATCACCGAAAGATTTGCCGGTTGAGCTTGGTGAAGATTTTAAATTGGTTGTCAACGAAGCCAACGCTGAGAAGTTAAAATTTGATTGGAAGAATCTTAAATAATAGTCGTTGAGTTTTAAAGGAGTATAAAATGATAAATGTCATAGGTTCAAGCTTCACACAAGGGGTTGTCTGGGCAGTTATGGCAATAGGAGTGTACGTCATGTTCCGATTATTCGGCATTGCGAACCTCTCTGCTGAAGGGGTCTTCCCTTTAGGAGCTGCGATTACTGCCAGTTTAATTTCAAATGGGGTCGATCCAGTCTTAGCAACTTTGGCATCCTTCATCGGAGGTATGCTGGGAGGATTATTGGCTGGCTGGATGCATACCAAATTATTAATTTCCCCTCTATTGACCGGAATTATGGTCCTCACGGGATTATATTCCATCAACTTGCACGTCATGCAAGGGCGACCTAACATTGCCTTATTGGGTCAGGATACAATTTATACCTGGTTAAATAATTTAAGTCCATCCCTCTCAAAGAATATGACGGTCTCCATTGTTAGCCTCATTGTTCTCGCAATCGTCATTGCTTTACTGGTATTATTCTTAAATACGGAAATCGGTCTGGCGCTTCGATCTACTGGGGATAATGAAGAGATGAGCAAAGCCAACGGAATTAATACTGATTTTATGATCATCCTCGGGTATATGATTGCCAATGGATTAATTGGTTTAGCAGGGTCCATGGTCGCTCAAAAAGATGGTTTCTCGGATATCGGGATGGGAATTGGAACAATCGTCATTGGTTTAGCATCCATTATTGTTGCGGAAGTTATTTTCCCGAACAAATCCATCGGTGTGCGCTTGATTACGGTCATTATCGGAAGTTTTGTCTATCGTTTAATTATTGATACGATCTTGAATCAGCCATTCATTGATATTAAACCTACAGACTTACGCTTATTCTCAGCGATCTTATTAACCGTTGTTCTTTACTTGCCAGAGATGCAACGCCGTCGCGCTGAGAAAACCCGCCGCAAGGCTTTGAATGAGGGAGGGAGTGCCTAATGTCTGTAACACCCGCTTTACAACTCGTAAATATTCATAAAACTTTTGGGGCAGGAACCATTAATGAGAACCATGTATTAAAAGGCATTGATTTAACCTTAAATCCTGGTGAATTCGTGACAGTGATTGGTGGTAACGGTGCAGGAAAATCAACATTGATGAACACCATCGCCGGATCCTTTCCACCGGATATTGGTCAAGTCGTCGTGAACGGACATGACATTACAGAATTAGGTATTTATAAACGCGCCACTCACATCGCTCATGTTTTCCAAGACCCAAGTAAAGGGACGGCCACTCGCTTGACGATTGAAGAAAATATGGCCTTGGCCAGTCGACGAGGATTAAGTCGTGGTTTACGTGCTGGCGTCAAGTCAGAGGATCGTATAAAGATGAAGGAGCGCCTAGCAATTCTTGGTCTTGGCCTCGAAGATCGTCTAACCACAGATGTTCAATTCCTCTCAGGAGGACAGCGTCAAGCGTTGACACTCTTGATGGCCACCTTGCGTCGTCCCGATCTGCTCTTGCTGGATGAACATACGGCGGCTCTGGATCCTAAAACCAGTGCCATGGTGTTAGAAATCACTGAAAAAATCGTCCGTGAAGAAAAGCTGACGACACTTATGATTACGCACAACATGGAGGATGCTATTAACCATGGCGATCGTTTGATCATGCTCCATCAAGGACAAATTGTCTTGGACGTTGCCGGAGAAGAAAAGAACAACTTGACGGTGATGGGACTTCTTGACATGTTCCAGCGTGCAAGTGGTGACCATTCTGCATCAGACAGTCTATTGATCTAAAGTAATCAAATCGTTCCCAATCGGGGACGATTTTGTTTCAAAATTAATTTGCTATTCTAGCATCAATCCTTTATAATTAATGATCAATAAGGTCTTTTAATGTGATCCTGTGAGGTCACAAAGGAGCGAAATGATGCCGACAGGCAACTAGAAATCCAAGTCCTTATTAAATATATTATAAGGGCTTTTTTTGTGCGAACTTTTATTGATCACGCAAATTTAGCTCAAAAAGGAGCTAACGAATATGTCGCAAGAAAAATCGCAATTATTGTATCAGGTGGATGAAAAACCACCTGTCAAAGAAGGTCTACTGCTTAGTGTTCAACACGTGTTCGCGATGTTTGGGGCAACCATACTGGTTCCCTTAATACTTGGAATGTCTGTGTCTACTGCTTTATTAGCCAGTGGGTTGGGAACTCTTGTCTACATTTGGGTCACCAAGGCTCAAGTACCAGTGTATTTGGGATCTTCCTTTGCCTATATCACAGCCATGGCCTTTGCTAACAATCAAATGAATGGAAACATCAGCGCCTCTCAAACAGGAATCATATTGGTGGGGTTGGTCTATATTTTGATTGCTCAAATCATTGCCAAGACGGGCAACGGATGGATTAACCGTCTACTTCCGCCGATTGTCATTGGACCGATGGTCATTGTCATTGGTCTCAGCTTAGCCAGCAATGCTGTTCAGAATGCAGGTTTTGTCGAAAATACTGATTGGCGCAATGTACTCATTTCACTCTTCACTTTAGGTGTTGCGATTACTATTCAAACCAAAGCAAAAGGGTTCTTACAAGTGATTCCTTTTCTAATTGCAATTATAGCTGGTTACATACTTTCAGTCATTTTAGGGATTGTTGATTTTACTCCCATTCATGAAGCTGCTTGGTTGTCTTTCCCGGAAATCAGCCTTCCTTTTGAAAACGCCCTGACCAGCAATACTTACCGTTTGTATTTTGGAGCAGAAAGCTTAGCCATTGTGCCAATTGCTTTGGTTACGATTGCTGAGCACATAGGTGATCACCTGGCGTTAAGTGAAATCACAGGTAAAAACTTCTTAAAAAAACCAGGCCTTAAGAAAACATTGGTGGGTGACGGGCTCGGAACCTTGTTATCTGCCTTTATTGGTGGGCCCGCCAATACCACTTACGGGGAGAACACAGGGGTAATCGGGATCACAAAGGTCGCCAGTGTATCCGTGATCAGAAATGCTGCATTGATAGCCGTCGCCATGAGCTGCATGGGTAAATTAACGGCTCTCATTTCGACGATCCCTAACGCTGTTCTTGGTGGGATGTCCATTCTCCTGTATGGTGTCATCGCCAGTAATGGTTTAAAAGTACTGATCCGAGATAAGACGGATTTTAATCAACCACGCAACCTAATCATTGCAAGCGCCATGCTGGTCTTTGGGTTAGGAGAAGCCATGATCGAGGTCGGGACAGCGCTTGTCGTGTCGAGCACCGCTTTGAGTGCCTTGATTGGAATTGTCTTAAATTTATTATTGCCACCTGCTAAATAAGATTTTATGAAAGCCCTAAACTCAACAACGAGTTTAGGGCTTTTCGTTATAAGCAATCTCCTACTTAAGAAGGAATCAGGGCCGTTCAAGACGATATCCATGCGTCAATGAAGGTTAATTGTTATAATATGTCTACTAGACGGGTTTAAATAACAGGAGGGGTTGCTATGTATTTCGGAGATAGTACCTATATATTGGTAATTATTGGTATGTTGTTGGTTATGTGGGCGCAAAGCAGAGTCACGCGGACTTTTGATAAATTCAATGAAGTCCCAACGGCTCACAGAATTCGAGGTCGAGAGGCCGCGCAAGCTATTTTGGATGCAAAGGGGTTGACGGATGTTGCAATTGAGCCTGTTAGTGGCAACTTGACCGACCATTATGACCCAGTAAAAAAGGTTCTAAGATTGTCGGAGGCCACCTATGATTCTACGTCCATAGCGGCTGTCGCCGTGGCTGCTCATGAATGCGGGCATGCGGTTCAAGATGGTGAAAACTATCAGCCGTTGCGCTTTAGAAGTGCACTTGTGCCATTAACAAATATTGGATCGACTATTTCAATTCCTTTGATCCTGATGGGGATATTACTGGGTATGGCCAAGCTGACCTTAGTGGGTATCGTGGCTTTCAGTTTGGTATTAATCTTTCAATTAGTGACGCTTCCTGTGGAATTTGATGCCAGCCGTCGAGCCATGACGATTCTCGAAAGTCATGGGTTGTTGGCTTCTCAAGAAATAGGGCCTGCCCGTTCAGTTTTGAATGCTGCAGCCTGGACCTACGTGATGAGTGCTTTTTCGACAGCTTTGCAGTTACTACGTTTTATCATTTTAATGGGTCGTCAGCGCAACGATTAATTACAAGGAGGAATCATTAATGAGTTTATGGAGACGATTAATTGGCAAGAAGGCCAATTCTCAATTGGCGGATGATTTACTCAACCAAACGGCCGATGAAATTGATAACATGGCACCGACGAATATTATCGTGGCTGGTAAGACAGGCAGTGGCAAAAGCACACTGATTAACGGTCTATTTCGCGAAAACATTGCGGTTACTGGAGTCGGCCAACCGGTGACCCAACATTTGGAAAAGTTGACCAAAGAAGGCGTTCCTTTAACACTCTATGACACCAAAGGCTTGGAATTAAGTGTAGATGCCCAGCGCGAAGTTCTGTCAGATTTATCCAAGATCATTCAAGAGAATAAAAATGACCCACAGGATGAAATTCACGTCGTTTACTATACGCTGAATGCGACCATGAACCGAATAGAACCTTATGAGATTGAATTGATTGAAGCTCTCGCTCAACAGGTTCCTGTAATTCTGGTCTTGACGCAAAGTATTTCTTCTCAAAGCCATGAATTTGAAGACTACTTAAAAGAGTTGGATTTACCTGTTCGAGGTATTTATCCAGTCTTGGCTCAGGATTATCTTCTACAGGGGGATCAAATTGTGGAAGCTTATGGGCTTCAAACACTTGTAGATGCCACAATGGAGATTATCCCCTCTGAAGCACATCGGGCTTTTATCAATGCCCAACAAATCGATATTGATCGGAAAGTTCAATCAGCGAGAAGTTGGGCGAATCGTTATGTGGGGACAGCTTTTGGTGTAGGATTCACACCAATTCCTGTGGCTGATGCGACTGTTCTGATTCCCATGCAAATCACAATGCTGGCTCATTTAACAGCGATCTTTGGGGTTTCGATGAACAAATCTCAAATCCTAAGTATTTTAGCCGGAATAGGTGGAACAGGCACTGCAACCATCGCCGGGCGTTACATTGTTTCAAATATCTTGAAACTTGTTCCTGGGGTTGGGTCTACTCTAGGCGGAACCATTAGTGGTGCCACAGCCAGCACTGTTACTTTGGCCTTGGCCTATAGTTATATCGAAGTTATGAAATATGTGACTCAAGCCGAGAAAGAGGGCAAAGATGCGCCCATTCGAGAGCTTCAACGCATTATGAACCAAAACTTCAGTGGACAATTCAAAACTTTGAATAAATATTTGCCAGAGGAAGTAAAGGAAACAACCATTGGTAAATGGCTCCACCGATTCTCAAAAAATTAAATTATTTTTAAGCTCCTGTCGACAGGAGCTTTTATTGTGGTCATAGAAGGCTTTACAAACATGATTAAATCAACGTTTGATTGATTGACAAGATCAAAATCAGGCATTAATATGATCATACAAATAATTTTTTTAAAGGAGAAGTAATATGAAATTATCGAAACGTTTATTGATTCCTCTAGTTGTAGGTTTGATTCTAAGTTCCCTCAGAACGCCAATCAGTGTTCAAGCGGATGAAAAGCCAAAGGTATTGACAACCTTTTACCCTGTCTATTATCTGACCAAACGCATTGCAGGGGAGGCTGCAGAAGTTGACATGTTATTGTCTGGCAATCAAGATGCCCACGACTATGAAGGCAGTGCCCAAGACATTAAAAAGGTGCAAGAAGCTGATTTAATGGTTTACCAAGACGATGAAATGGAATACTTCATGGAAGATTTAATGAAGGCCATCGATGATGATGGGAAATTCATAAAGTCTACAAAAGGTATTGAGCTTTTGGCTGGCCATGACCACCACCATGACGAAGAGGACCATGATCACGGACATGAAGCCCATGCCCACGACCATGGACATAGCCACGATATCGACCCCCATACCTGGTTGGATCCAGAAGTGTATGCTCAACAAGGAGAAAATGTCATGAAAGCCTTAGTTGAGGCTGATCCAGCTAACAAGAAAATCTACCAAGAAAATTATGATCAACTAGCCAAAGAATTGGCAGAGCTGGACAGAGAGTATGCGGATCAATTCAAAGATCTTGAGGATCGTCTGTTAGTTGTTGAACACGAAGCTTTCGGCTATCTGGCCCATGCTTATGATTTGCAACAAGAGGGCATTATAGGCTTATCATCCACCCGGGAGCCCAGTGCAACGACTATTGCTCAAATGCAAAAATTCGTGAAAGATCATGATGTGAAGACAATTTTCGTTGATCCTCAATCCAATACTGCGATTGCCCAAACGGTGGCGGACGCGAACGGTTCAGAGGTTAAAACTCTACATACTTTGGAAGTTGTGGACGGGAAAACGCTTGAAGATTCTCAAGGGTACTTCAAATTAATGAGAGAGAACTTAAAAGCGATTGCTAGTGAATAGAAAGAGGCTGTCATGTGAGGTATTTACAAGTTGACGATTTGTCTTTTGCCTATGACGATGAAGTTGTCTTGGCAGATGTCAGTTTTACTTTGGCGCCAGGAGAGTTTGTTATTTTAACCGGTGAGAATGGTGCGGCTAAATCCACGCTGATTCGAAATGTACTCGGTTTGTTAAAACCCCGAACAGGAACGGTTTCATGGTCTAAGACCAATCAACGAGGAGAGAAAATATCCATCGGCTACGTGCCTCAAAATGTTTCCTCCTTTAATGCTGGAATTCCCAGTACCGTTCAGAAACTTGTAGAATCTGGTAGATATAGTAAATGTGGCTGGTTCAAACATTTAACCAATGCTGATCAGGAACACGTAACTAAAGCATTGGAATCCGTAGGGATGGAAAACTATCGCCATCATAAGATTGGAGAACTCTCTGGAGGTCAGAAGCAAAGGATTTCTTTGGCACGAATTTTTGCCATGGATCCTGATGTGTTTGTCTTGGACGAACCGACCACAGGCATGGACATTGAGTCACGTAAGAATTTCTACTGTCTATTGAAGCATCAGGTGAAATACCATCAAAAAGCCATTCTTATGGTGACTCACGAAGATGATTTGTTGGAAGATTATTACACACGGGAGATTCGCTTAGTAAGGGAGGAGCAAGTGCCATGGAGATGTTTCAGCTTGATTTCATCCAAAGAGCGTTAGTTGCGGGAATGGCCATTGCTGTCATCACCCCGATCTTAGGATTGTTGCTGATTTTACGGCGACAGTCCTTGATGGCGGACACTTTGGCTCACGTGTCTTTGGCTGGAGTTTCCTTAGGAATGCTTTGGCAATTGAATCCGACTTGGACGACCTTGGTAGTGGTCGTTCTTGTGGCAATTCTCATTGAATATTTACGAGGGATCTATGCCAATTATTCAGAGGTGTCCATTGCGGTGACGATGTCAGGAGGTATGGCCCTGGCTTTTGTTTTAATGAGTTTTGCAGATAATGCCACCACCTTTAAGATCGATCAGTTTTTATTTGGATCCATCATCTTAATTACCAAAGGAGAAGTAGTGGTTTTGATAGGGCTGGCCGTAGTTATTCTAATTTTATACCTCATTTTTCGAAAGCCCCTGTATGTATTCACCTTTGATGAGGCGACTGCCCACACGGTAGGTCTACCTGTTCGACTGATGTCGACCATCTTCTCAGTGACAACGGGAGTTGTAATTAGCGTCATGTTGCCAATTGTTGGTGCTCTTTTGGTAGCTGCTTTCCTGGTGGTTCCCTCAGCAACGTCTATATTAATTTCCAAAAGTTATTCGCAATCCATTGTGATCGGTTTTTTTATTAATTTTGTAGGGATTGTTCTAGGAATTATGGCGTCCTATCATTTGAACACACCACCAGGTGCATCCATTACTTTAGCCTTTATCATCATTTTTTTGCTGGTTTCTCTGGGAAATCAATGGGTTAAAAGATAAAATCACCAAGCAGGCCTGTGGGTCTGCTTTTTTTTGTGTTTCCATTGTAAAATGCCTTCCAATTGTTGTATGCTATGTGTGTAAAGAATCACAAGAAATGGAGGAGTTTTTATGTCTCAGTCAAATGATACTTCAGGTTTGCGAGCGAAAATTCAAAAACTTGGAAGTATTTTAAGTAATATGGTGATGCCTAATATCGGTGCTTTTATTGCCTGGGGATTAATTACTGCCCTGTTCATCGAAACAGGTTGGATGCCCAACGAGCGATTTGCCCAATTGGTAGATCCGATGATCACCTACTTATTGCCCTTATTAATTGGTTATACAGGTGGTTATGTTCTTCACGGTCAGCGTGGAGGAGTGGTAGGTGCCATTGCAACCACGGGAGCCATAGTCGGAACGGATGTCCCGATGTTTATTGGCGCGATGGTGATGGGTCCTCTGGGAGGATGGTCCATTAAGAAATTTGACGAAACTTTTCAACATCGCGTCAGAGCTGGATTTGAAATGCTCGTCAACAACTTCTCAGCAGGAATCATTGGTTTCATACTGACGTTAATCGCCTTTGTAGGAGTTGGTCCAATTGTTGAAGGATTAACATCTGCCATCGGATCAGGAGTTGAAGCCATTATTCAAAAGAACTTGTTGCCGATTGCGAACATTCTGATTGAACCTGCGAAGGTTTTGTTCTTGAACAATGCCCTGAACCACGGAATCTTTACTCCTCTAGGAGCTGAGCAAGTAGCAAACACAGGCAAATCGATTCTATTCTTACTAGAAACCAACCCTGGACCAGGATTGGGAGTCCTTTTGGCTTACATGTTCTTTGGAACAGGTTCTGCCAAGTCTTCTTCACCTGGAGCGATTATCATATCATTCTTAGGTGGAATCCATGAGATTTACTTCCCATACGTTCTCATGCGTCCACTCATGTTCTTAGCGGTCATTGCAGGAGGAGTTGCGGGAACTACCACCTTCCAGCTGCTAGGTGCAGGATTGAGCGGCGCTGCTTCACCAGGATCTGTGATTGCGATTAGTCTCATGGCTCCGCGTGGTGGCCTTTTACCCGTTTTAGCAGGGGTGTTTATGGCCGCTCTTGTATCCTTCCTCGTAGCTTCCGTTATCTTAAAAACGGACCGTCGCATCGAAGAAGAAATTGCTGAGGAAGCAACAAATGCGGAAGCATCGAGTGATGAATTACCATCTGCTGACAATATTCAGCACATTATCTTTGCCTGTGACGCCGGAATGGGATCAAGTGCTATGGGTGCTTCCTTACTCCGTAAGAAAGTCAATGAATTAGGTCTTGGTATGGACGTCACCAACAGCGCTATTAGCAATCTGGGGAATGACCCCAACACCTTGATCATTACTCAAGCAGAATTAACGCCACGAGCCAAAGGGCAAGCTCCTTCATCCACTCACGTATCCGTCGACAACTTCCTAGAAGAAGGACCCTATGATCGTCTCTTACAGTCTATGGTTGGTAAAGACGAGGGAGTGGCGGAAGAAGATGAAGACACTGCCGTTGAAGCATCAGAATTACCTGACAAAGCTGTTGAGAACATTCAGTACGACGAATTACGAGCCATTGTTGTGACCTACGATCAAAAATCTGCTGCCAGCGTAATGGCCGCTTCGATGATTCGCAATGAATTTGCGAAAGCAGGTGTAAAATTACCAGTCACAGTTGCTCAAATGGACGAGCTAGTTGATGACTCGTACACTTTATTCGTCGCAAAAACAGAGCATTCTCTAGCTGCTCGCGATAAGACAAGACTAGGCAAGCACTTAGGAGTCGATGACTTACTCGATGAGAAGAACTGGCAACAATTAGCCAAAGATTTAACATTCTAGGAGGGATCCCATGGAATTGAAAGAAGATATGATTTTACTGGATCAGTATTTTTCTTCGAAA
The DNA here is from genome assembly GCA_945278685.1 of uncultured Dolosicoccus sp. Classification (GTDB taxonomy): domain Bacteria; phylum Bacillota; class Bacilli; order Lactobacillales; family Aerococcaceae; genus Dolosicoccus. The sequence continues at coordinate 8,802 of CALYPW010000013.1, read as the reverse complement.
GATGAGGCGATTCGCCAAGCTGGGCAACTCCTAGTTGATGGTGGAATCGTCGATGAAGATTATATTGATTCGATGTTAGAACGAGAAACGATTGTGACGACCCATATGGGGAATTTTATTGCTATTCCTCACGGAACAGATGAGGGAAAAGAAGCCGTCAAAAAGACAGGAATCTCCATTGTGCAAGTGCCTTTCGGGGTAGATTTCGCACCGGACCAATCAGAAGAAAAACTGGCCATGGTAATTTTTGGAATTGCGGGTGTCGGAAATGAACACTTGGATTTACTCTCTAAGATTGCGATTTTCGCTTCAGATTTAAAGAATGTGGTGCGTTTAGCGGATGCCACATCTAAGCAAGAAATTATTGACATGTTAATGGAGGTGGAGAACTAATGCCAACTGCTGTACACTTCGGAGCTGGAAACATTGGGCGTGGATTTATCGCAGAAGTCTTATTCAACAATGATTTCCGCACAATATTTGTGGATATCAATGAGACGGTGATCCAAGAACTGAAAGATCGCCAGAGTTACCGCATTGGAATTGCTTCTCCAGAAGAATCGGAGGTTCCAGTCGCTAATGTGACTGGTTTGAACAACGCAGAGGAGCCTGAAAAGGTTATTGAAGCTATTGCTCAGGCAGATTTAATTACCACTGCCATTGGTCCCAACATTCTGCCTTACATTGCAGAATTGATTGCTCAGGGCATTCACCAACGTGCCAAGAATCAAAACATCGCACCGATGGATGTCATTGCTGCAGAGAACATGATTGGTGCTTCGCAGTTTTTAAAAGAAGAAGTCTATAAATACCTCTCTGAAGATGACCGAGTGTTTGCGGAAGCTTATATCGGTTTTCCGAATTCGGCGGTTGATCGCATCGTGCCAGATCAGAACAATGATGATCCTTTATACGTATTGGTAGAGCCTTTCAGTGAATGGATTATTGAGACTCAAAATCTAAAAAATAAATCTTTACGCTTGCACGGAGTGATTTATGTGGAGGACTTGGAACCTTATATTGAACGAAAACTCTTTTCAGTTAATACTGGACACGCAACGGCTGCTTATGCAGGTGCGCACTTGGGCTATGTATTGGTGGACACTTCTCTTGAAGATGCGACAATTGTGAAGCATTTAGAAGCAGTTCTTCATGAAACCGGTGAATTATTAATTAAAAAATGGGGCTTCGATCAAGACGAACATGAAGAGTATATTCAAACCATCATTCAACGCTTCAAGAATCCCTACATTGTGGATCCAGTCAACCGTGTCGCCCGTACGCCGATTCGAAAACTTGGTTTTGACGAACGGTTCATTCGCCCAATACGAGAACTGCGCCAACGGGAATTGTCATATGACCACTTATTGGCAACAGTTGCGATGGCTTTCAAATTCAGAGATGACCAAGATGAACAAAGTATGGAATTGGAAAAACTTTTTGAAGAACACGTACCAGCAGAAGTTGTTAAACGAGTGACTCAACTAGAAGATGAGTTCTTGATTCAAGAAATTGTACAAGCTATCAAACATTTAGACCAATAAACCATTAGCCACTCCCAGGAGTGGCTTTTTGGGCACCCAATATTATGACAAGTTGATGAGAAAAAGCGCAAAGTATTGAGTTGCAGATTAAAATCCAATACACTGTAGGAGTATATGAATGAATATTAATTGAGGTAAAGGAGTGTTGAAATGAGCAACCGCATGGCCGTTATCATGGCTGCAGGTAAAGGAACTCGAATGAAATCTTCACTTTATAAGGTACTCCATCCAATTTGTGGATTACCGATGGTGGAGTATGTGAAACGCGCAACACAAGAAAGTGGCGTGAAAGATATTGTGGCAGTGGTTGGGCACGGCGCTGAGGCAGTCCAAGAAGCTTTGGGGAATTCGGTTCACTATGCACTTCAAGAAGAACAGTTGGGAACAGGTCACGCTGTCCAGCAAGCAGCTGAACAACTTGAAGGACGGTCGGGCCATACCCTGGTTATTTGTGGGGATACTCCTTTAATCACTGGCGATACTTTGAATAAGCTTTTTGAAGTTCACGAATCCAGTGGTTCCAAGGCGACGGTTTTGACCGCAATTGCTGAAGATTCAACAGGCTATGGCCGCATCGTTCGCAATGCTCAAGGACATGTAGAGCGCATTGTTGAGGAGACAGACGCCACGGATGAAGAACGTCTGATTAAAGAGATCAATACTGGAACCTTCGTCTTCGACAATGAAGCCTTGTTTAAGTCCCTAAAGAATATCACCAATGGTAACGCTCAAGGCGAGTACTACCTGACAGATGTTTTGGGGCTTTTGGAAGAAGCAGGAGAGACAGTTTCTGCTTATGCCATGGATAATTTCGAAGATGCTATCGGTATCAATGACCGAATTGCTCTGGCAGAAGCTACCCGCTTAATGCGTGCGCGCATCGCTCGTCGTCATATGATGAATGGTGTCACTTTTGTAAATCCAGCAGCCACTCAAATTGAGGCAGATGTCACGATAGGACAAGATACAGTGATCGAAACCGGTGTCAGCCTTAAAGGTAATACAACAATCGGAAAGAATTGTTTCATTGGGGTTAATTCTGAAATCTATGCGTCAGAAATCGCTGACAATGTGTCGATTACTCAATCAACCATCGAAGAGTCATTCATTGACGAGAATACGGGTGTCGGTCCTTATGCACATGTTCGACCTGCAAGTACGATCGGCAAGAATGTCAATATCGGTAACTTTGTGGAAATCAAGAATTCCATTCTTGGTGACAACACCAAGTCAGCTCATTTAACCTACATAGGAGATGCGACCATTGGTCGCAATGTCAACATTGGTTCAGGAACTATTTTTGTAAATTACGACGGCGTGAACAAACACCGAGCAATCGTTGGAGACGATTCATTCATCGGCTGTAACTCGAATATCCTTTCCCCGGTAACGGTCGGAGATCGTTCGTTCATCGCAGCAGGAACAACACTGACCGATGATGTTCCTGACGAAGCGCTTGCTATTTCTAGAACAGATCAAATTAACATCGCAAAGTATTGGCAAAAGTTACAAAAGAAGTAATGGAGGACCTACCTTGACTAAAAAGCTAAGCCCAGATTTTAAAATTTTCTCGTTAAGCTCCAATATCCCGCTTGCCAGAAAGATTGCCCAATCCCTGGGTGTCGAATTAGGAAAAATGTCCACCTCCCGTTTTTCGGATGGGGAAATTAACGTCAATATCGATGAAAGTATTCGTGGAGACCACGTATACGTGGTTCAATCCACTTCCAATCCAGTTAACGAAAACCTCATGGAACTAATGATCATGATTGATGCTTTGAGAAGAGCCAGTGCGAAGACGATTAACTTGGTTATTCCTTATTATGGATACGCCAGACAGGACCGCAAAGCAAAATCCAGAGAGCCTATTACAGCAAAATTAGTAGCCAACATGATCGAAATGGCAGGTGCCGATCGTATCGTCGCTTTGGATTTACACGCGACACAAGTACAGGGATTCTTTGACATTCCATTGGATCATTTGCTCGGTGCTCCTTTAATCGCTGAGTACTTTAAAGACTGTGGACTTGTGGGAGATGACACAGTTGTTGTAGCTCCAGACCACGGAGGAGCAACTCGTGCACGTAAATTGGCAGAATTCCTAAAATGTCCAATCGCTATCATTGACAAGCGTCGTCCTAAACACAATGTAGCGGAAGTTATGCACATTGTCGGAGATATTGAAGGAAAGACTTGTATTTTGATCGATGACATGATTGACACTGCTGGAACCATCGTTCAAGGTGCAAAAGCCTTGAAGGAAAAAGGCGCCAAAACCGTTTACGCCAGCTGTACTCATGCCATTCTTTCGGGCCCAGCGGTTGAACGACTAAAAGACTCTCCAATTGAGAAACTGGTTTGTACCGACTCTATTCACCACGAAGAATGGATTGATCTTGACAATCTGGATATCATTTCTGTCGGACAACTCTTCGGTGAAGCAATCAGCCGAATCCATACCAACCAATCTGTCAGTCCATTATTCAATGATGAATACAGTGAATCAATTACAGAAGACTTGGTTATCGAATAATTAGTCGCGCGTACTACTTAACAAAAACTACTCCTTTCGTCCCATTTTTATGTGTCCCTTGGAAGTTAGAGTTAAAACTAAATTTATGGGGGCACATCAAAGATGGGTATAGAAGCTAGTTTGAAAATATAATAAAAATATACAAAATTAGTTTCATGTTTGAAAAGGAGAGGAGAGGAAATCAAAATAAATCCTCTAAAAAAATGTTACTTATTTTTATTACTCCCATTTTTATGTGCTTGGTTAGCAGTGGGACCGAATGTTTTTGCAGAAATGGAACTTGATGCAACAGAGAATACTCCAGAGAGTTCCTTGTTAGCTACTGATACTAATCCTTCTGAGGAAAATCTAGAAATTACCGATTCAGAAGAACAAAATGAAGATTCTGAATCCGATATGAATCAACAGCGAGCAGCAAATCCCATTGAACCAGCTGATTCCGGAGAGTACCAGTATACTGCGAAAGAAGTAGGCGAAACCAACGGACTGATCCAATTTGGTCAGCGTCAATTCGATGTCATCTATGGTGGGTTAATGTGTGGTGGAACATCTATTGCCAATAAAGAAAAACCTGAAGAACCGAAGACGCGTGATCTTCACGTGACTAAAACTTGGGAACTTCAAGGTGGTGAAATTCCAAGGAAGCAATTACCACCTGCAGGTGAAGTAATGAATGGTTACGTTATAATCGGTTTCTTGCTTCTGATGAATTCAATTATCATGTTAACATGGGTTAACCATAGCAAAAAGTATTAGAAATAGTATGTCAAGACTGATATGGCCCCCGAAAGTTAGAGTTAAAAACTAACTTGATGGGGGTCATTTTATGTCTAAAAATATAGTTACGAATTTAAAATGCGTGTTGTTGAAGAATATTTTGAAGGGATAATAGGTGATACAGCACAAGCGAATAAATAAAGTATTCTTTAGATTTTAAACTCCATGTATTACACTATAAGCAAGCAACTGGGGTTTCCTACAGAGAAACCGCTAAAAATTTGGTTCAAATCATCCATCTCTTATTGCCGGCTGGCGGCGAGCTTATCTTGAAAGAGGGGCTAACCGGTTAAATCATCTGATCGGGAGGCCTCCCAACGTGCATAAGAAGGCAAAACCAAATAAAGAGTCACAACAAATGCTTCCGAACGAAAAAGAGGAACTTGAGTATTTACGTCAAGAAGTGAACGATTTAAAATAGAAAATTTATACCTAAAAAAGCTAAAGGAATTGGGGATGAGAGACCATTGAGATAACACCAAACCCAACTCGCATAGAAATTTTTAAAAAGGGATTTCAGCTAAAGGACATCTTAACCGTTCTGGAGTTACCAGAACGTAGCGACCATTATCGCAAAACGGTTAAATCAACCTAACCCAGGTGAAGCATTAGAAAAATAAATTCTAAATATTTTAAAGATTCAAAGGAAATTTATGACTTTTGACCAATTACTGCTGAATTAAAAAGCGTTCAAATGAAAAAATTGGGCTTAAAATGTACGAAGTTTTGGAGGAGATCACGTCACTATCATTCTTATAAAGGAAAGTTTGGCATTATCAACACAGACAATGGGTTAACTTTTTGAAAGAAAATAAAATTTTTCAAAGTATGTCTTGAAAGGGAAATCATCTGGACCACTCACTAATGGAAAACTTCTTAGGTATTTTAAAACAAGAAATGTATGATGGTGAACCTTTAATGATTTATGATCAATTACAAAAAGATAAACAATTATATGAACCAATATAATAACCAGCGAATAAAAGAAAAATCGAACGGTATGTTTCCAGTTGAATACCGAAAACATATCGCTCAATGAGTCGCTTAAATAAAACTCCAAGTTTCGGGGGTCACATCATTTAGGCTGTGGCAGTAGCTTTTTTTGTAATAATGTAGAAAAGGCTTTCTAAAAGCTTTATAATATAAAGATAGCATCTAAATTGTAATGTATTTAGAGAAAGGAAATGTGACGTGCGCAATCGATCTGAGTGGACAAACCTATTGAAGGTGGGTGTCGGCGTCTTTAGTTCTCTTCTGTTCCTGGCAAGTATTTATCTGTCTTTTCAAATTAAGTTTATGGGCGAGGTTCCTGATCGTAATCTTTCTGCTTTAACCAGCAGTTCACTATGGCTATTGATCGGTTTTTTTGTTATTAATATTCTTTTTGAAACTTATACTTTTTATAACAAAACCCTAACCGAGCTCTTTTATATCACTGCTCTATCTCAAGTTGTCTTAACTGTTTATTTGATGGCTTTGAGTTTTGCAGGAAATTGGCTGACCTTTCCCCGATCGGTAATCCTCATCAATCTATTCGTTGGAACCTTAATTATGTTTTTAAGCAATACTGTCGTGTACAAAGCCTACCAACATTTCCAAGGACAAAAAAAGGTGATGGTGGTCGGAAAACCCGAGCGAGCCTTGGAAGCAGTTCATAACTTTGACCTCATGCCCAATCGTCGTCACAAGGTGACTCATGCAGTCTTGAACGACTATGTAAATAATGTGAAACGTCTGGCAGATGAAGTAGATATCGTTTATCTTGCGGGGGAATTGAACGAAAATGATAAAATTGCTATCTATGACTATTTGATGAAGCACAATAAAAAATTATTTTTGAGTACTAACTTTGAAAACTTGGTCATGGTGAATCCTAATATCATGAATTTTCAAGATGAAAGTATCATAGAAATTTCACCATTTAGAATTCCAGCATCCGAAGCTTTACTCAAACGACTCTTTGATATTGTGGTTTCCGCCATTGCTTTGATCGTTTTGGCTCCTGTGTTTATTGCGACTGCGATTGCGATCAAAGTTGACTCACCGGGACCTATTTTCTATCGCCAAGAACGTGTGACCCTGCATCAAAAGTCATTTAATATTTTAAAATTCCGTTCCATGTCTGCAACGGCCGAGAAAGATTCGGGTCCGGTTTTGGCAACTTCCAATGATGCGCGCGTGACCAAGGTTGGTAAGTTCTTACGTCAGTCGCGAATCGACGAAATCCCTCAATTTATCAATGTTTTAAAAGGAGACATGTCCATTGTGGGACCACGACCGGAGCGTCCATTTTTTGTGAATCAATTCGTTGAACAGAATCCTTATTATTCTTTGAGGCATCACGTGCGTGCCGGGATTACTGGATATGCACAGGTTTATGGGAAGTATAGTACGGATTTCAATAGTAAATTGAACTTTGATTTACTATATATTAAAAATTATAGCTTAGGCTTTGATGCCAAACTGCTTTTCCAGACCGTAGGAATTCTTTTTGATAAATTAAGTTCTAAGGGCTTGGATGAAGAACTCCTCGAGCCTAGTTGGCGCTTCTATCGCAACGAAATAAAGGTTATTGAATAGTTTTAAGAATGATTACCCATTGTTAGAAAGGAAGAAATCAATGAAGAAAAAAACGCTTATTAGCTTGATTGCTTTGGCTTTGACGACCCCAGTGATCAGTCAAGGAATCAATACGCAGGCTGAACAACCAACGGTGGTTGAACAACATGAACTTCCACCGATGGATGAACGTCCTCAGGGTGTGTCATTTTACGGCGTCCAAATTGTGAATCAAAAAACGGATCGAGTGGTTGAAAAGTTGATCTTCAGTACGACACGTGACGCGAAAGAGGCTGAAGCTGCCATTCTTCAGCTCTTAGAGACTGAATATGAGATCGTTAACGAGGAATCTGGCATCATTAATCCTGAAGAGGATTCCGGAGATTTTGATGTGGTCATGCGAGTAGTTGTTTCTGCTCACAAAGAAGGATCTCTTGAAACTTTGGCGCAACAAGCAGAAAAAACGACCAAACATGACATCTCAGAAGTAGAGAATTTCGATGAATTCGCCAAACTTATGAAAGAGCACACCTACATTAAATTGTTGCCTCTGCAACAGTTAGGAGATCATTACGATGAGTTGGTCAAACTTGTTGAAGAAGCCGATGGCGATTGGGAAAAGGCTGAATTAGCCATTTACCAAAAATTCCCCAAAGAATTCGGCATCGATAAGAAAGCTACTGCGGATGATGTGCGCCATCAACTAGCCGATCATACTGCTTTGAAGATTGATGACCTCAAGAAGGTATCTGATATTCATTTCCTACCTTTTACCCACCAAGTTGCTCAAGGAAAGATGGAAACATCCGCCTGGGAATCTATGGGGTATACCGTCGTATCAGCGGTGCCTAGCAAGTTTTCAAAAAAAGAACAAGAACAACTTTCTAACCATCTCTTAGAAACATTCAAAGAATTAGAGATCATGAATGAAAAAGAATTCGAAAAGTATTCTCAAGGAGAATTGTTCAAAGCCCTTAACGATTCAATGCGTTTAGGAGCCGATCCAGGCTATGTGGTGCAATTGCTAAGACAAGATTAATTCAGGTTGAAATCTCCCTTGAAAGATGCAGACGCGCGTCCTGATCGAGGGAGATTTTTTATTATCTGAAATATTATATGAGAAAGAGATTGGCGCACGATCATGAATTCGTTAAAATATTCTCATGAAGTCACAGGTTTTAATTAAAATCTGTGATATAATTAGTAAAATTGATACTAAACTTATCAAGGAATCATTAAGGAGGATTTAAGTTGTTTAATTATCCCGATGATAGTTATACGTTGCATACTGATTTGTATCAAATCAACATGATAAAAACTTATTACGAACAAGGCATTGATCAGCGAGAGGCGGTCTTTGAAGCTAGTTTTCGCAGCATACCCTTTAAA
>CALYPW010000012.1 GCA_945278685.1 uncultured Dolosicoccus sp. | reverse complement strand
CGATCTTATTGGCAAGGGCGGGTGACATTTGTTGAATGATTCCCATGCAAATCCCTCCTTATAAATTTTCTTGTAATTCGGCCAACTTCTGCATAGCTTCCAAAGGTGTTAACTGGTTAATGTCTATCTGCTCCAGATCTTCCAAGATTGGATGCGGAGTCACTTCTTCTTCAAATAAATTCAAGCTTTCCTGAACATTTTCAGGGGCTTCTTGGGCCGTGATTTGCGATTGACTCTCCAAGCGCTCCAAGACCTGGTGACTTTGATGGATTAAAGCCTGGGGCAATCCCGCCAGTTTCGCTACATGAATCCCGTAGCTCTTGTCCGCGGGACCTTCAAGAATTTTGTGCAGGAAAATGACTTCGCCATCTTTTTCCTCTGCCCCGACGTGGATATTTTTTAAGCTGGGAATGTCTGTTTCCAATTGAGTCAGCTCATGGTAATGGGTTGAAAAAATGGTCGCCGCTTGAACTTCTTGGGCCAAGTAATAAATGATGGATTCTGCCAAGGCCATGCCGTCAAAAGTCGCCGTTCCGCGACCAATTTCATCAAACAAGAGCAAACTATTCGGCGTTGCTTCTTGCAAGGCAGTATTCGTTTCAATCATTTCCACCATGAAAGTACTTTGTCCACTGGAGATGTCATCAGAACTTCCAATGCGGGTAAAGATCTTGTCAATAATGGGCAACCTTGCCTCTTGAGCCGGCACAAAGCAGCCGATTTGATTCATGATGATACAAAAGGCAACTTGACGCATGTAAGTACTTTTTCCGGACATGTTGGGTCCGGTCAAAAGCAGCAGTGATTCTTCAGGGGTAATGGTTAAGTGATTGGCCACAAAATTGGTCTTGCCAATCAGGTTCTCAATGACTGGATGTCGACTTTGTACCAAATGAATGTCCTTGCCTTCTTGCGTCAGGGTCGGTCGAACGAAATTCTCTTCCTCACTCAAATTGGCAAAGTTACACAAAACGTCCAACTCAGCCACTTGCGTGGCCAGTGCCTGTAAATCGCTGGTATGTTGATTGATTTCATCACGTAGAGCGACGAACAAGTGGTACTCCAAGTCGGTCGCATTTTCTTGGGCGTTAAGAATGGTTGTTTCCAACTCTTTCAATTCGTCGGTAATGAACCGGTAAGAATTAGTCAAGGTTTGCTTCAATTCATAATGAGGCTCATCCAATTCAGCGGATTGAACGCGACTAATTTCAATAAAATAACCCATGATTCGGTTATAGCTGACTTTAAGCGTAGATAAGCCCAGCCGTTCGCGCTCTTTGGTTTGAAAATCCGCCAACCAGGATTGACCGTTCTCGATGGCATCCAGATAACCATCCAATTCTTCGTGGTACCCGGATTTAATTAAGCCACCTTCCAACAAAGAAATCGGCGGATCGTCCACGATGGTTTCTACTAATTTTTGATGCAGAGAGTTAAATTCCGGCAAGGACGAAAAAGCCTCTTGACCGATCCCTTGATTAATGATTCGCAAAATTTCATTAACATAAGGAATGCGTCCCAGAGAATGTCGCAGTTGATCCAAGTCACGGGCATTGGCAGATCCGAGGCTAATCTTAGAAACTAACCGTTCCAGATCATAAACGTCGCCCAAGGCTTGAATCAGATCCACCCGTTCGAAGTAGGCATTCATCAAATCGTCGACTTTTTGGTGGCGCTGAGACAATTCAGACAGGTTTAAAAGAGGTTTCTCCAGCCATTGATGCAACAAGCGTCCGCCCATGGCGGTCTTTGTCCGATCTAAAAAGGATAAAAGGCTGCCTTTCTTGCGCTGAGTGCGTAAGGAACGCGTCAATTCTAACTGCGTACGGGCGAAATGATTCATTTGCAGATAATTGCTTAACTGATAACGCTGAACCGGTTGGATGTGATTCAAAGCCCCGAATTGAACACTGTGAATGTAATCAAAGAAGTCATTTAAGGTCTGAGCTTCTGCCTGGGTCGCTTGCTCAAGGACCCATTCCTTTTCTCCAGCTACCTGCTTTGGTATGTGCTGGGTATAATGACTTTGCAATTGAGTTTCAATGATTTCCAGATCTTCTTTCGTCATGTCTGGATAAGTCACAATTTCTCGCGGTTGAAGGGCTTGTAATTCATTGACTAAGCGATTCAGATCATCGGTATGGGTCAGATGAATCTCGCCCGTGGAAATATCCGCGTAAATTAAATAAAGCTCCTGTTCGTGACGACTGATGGAGGCCAAATAATTGTTTTCTTTTGAATCAAGGGCCGCATCCTCGGTAATGGTTCCCGGAGTGATGACTTGAACCACTTCTCGGCGCACCATGCCCTTGGTCAGTTTGGGGTCATCGATTTGCTCCGCGATGGCCACCTTGTGCCCTTCTTCAACCAGTTGACGAATATAGCCGCTGGCTGAGTGATAAGGAACCCCACACATGGGGATCGGATGGTCCGCATGTTTATTACGAGCGGTCAGTGTAATTTCTAAGATTCTCGCAGCTTCAGTCGCATCTTCATAAAATAATTCATAAAAATCACCCAAGCGATAAAACAAAAAAGCATCGGGATAGTCTTCTTTAATTTCGAAGTATTGCAACATCATAGGAGTATGTTGAGACATAGAATTTCCTTTCATTGAGATAAAGATGCCGGATAAAGACCCGGCCTTTGATCCAGTCGGTCCACCGCGCTTATTCGAACTTACGTTGATAACCGCGATTGACATTATCAGAGGTTTGATAAATGTTTTCGATGTGGTGCGCATGGCCGGTTTGAGGATCCAAGGTCACTAAACACGCGCTGAACACTAAACGATCCGAAGTGGCCGGTGTAAAGCGGGTCGGCATTTGGGTAATGAACTTGCGCACGGCGTCTTCCGGATTCACCCCGATCACGCTGTCTAGACTGCCACACATCCCCACATCGGTTTGATAAGCCGTGCCTTTGGGAAGAATGCGCGCATCATTGGTTTGCACATGGGTATGAGTCCCGACCACGGCCGATACTTGCCCATCCAGAAACCAGCCCAAAGCTTCTTTCTCACTGGTGGCTTCTGCGTGAAAATCAATGAAAATGTTTGGCGTGCGTTGACGCACTTCCTCAATGACTTCTGGCAAATAGGTAAAAGGATCAATGCAAGCACTCATGAAAACTGATCCTAGCACATTGATGATGGCCACTTCGTGTTGGTTGACTTTGACATAGTACACACCTTTGCCCGGTGTTTTTTCTGGCAAGTTGATGGGACGCACCAAGCAGTTGGACTCATCGATAAACTCAAAGATCTCTCGGTTGTCCCAAGCGTGGTTGCCCAAGGTCACCACATCAACGCCTTGGTGTAATAACCACTTGAAACTTTGTTCGTTGATTCCCCGACCAACATCTGTGATGTTTTCGCCATTCACAATCGTGAGTTGGGGGCGATATCTTCGTTTCATCCCCGGCAAATACTCTTCCAGCGCCTTTTTGCCACTGGGACCTACCACATCGCCTATAAATAATATTTTCATGCCAAAGCCCTTTCAATTCTAATGAAACAGTAGCCCCATTATAACAAGTTTGCGTCCTAATTTAAAGTTTCTTACCAAAGACAAAAAAACCATCCGCGAGTGTGCAGATGGTTGATTCGATTAGACGCGAATTCCCAAAGTAATTCGGCCGACGCGTGTGATTCGCAGGGGTGACCACGCAGGCTCCCAAATAGTCTCTACTGAGACGGAATCAATAAAATCGAGTTGATTCAAAGTATCTTTAATTTCTTGTGGGACTGATACCACACAGGTACATCCTTTGGAGGTAAAAGTCATCACAATGTCGAGATGTTTGGCAGCATCTAAATGGATTTCATAGACCAATCCCAAGTTGATAATATCAAGGCCAATGTCAGGGTCTAGGACCTGAGTCATGGCCTCTAAAATTTCTTTCTCATGGGATTTTGCCAAATCATTCATGGTAATGTGTTCAGGCATTTAATCGCCACCAATCACTGGTTGAATTTAGTCTTCTTCGAAGGGATGACGATTATAAAAATCTGTCACTGCCCCTTTTGAAGAACAAGAGACAAGATGGGCATACTTGCCAAGAGCTCCCCGACGGTAAAGTGGTGGCAATTCTAAATGCTCACGGCGGCGCTCCAATTCTTCCTCAGTAATTTCAAAAGAAAGTTCTTTGTTTTTCTGACAAATGGTCACGACGTCGCCGTCTTCCAAGAGAGCGATTGGTCCACCGGACTGAGCTTCAGGCGCGATATGCCCGATTACTAAGCCGTGAGTTCCTCCTGAGAAACGTCCGTCTGTTAAGAGCGCCACGCTTTCTCCCAGGCCTTTTCCGACCAACATACTGGACAAGGACAACATTTCTGGCATCCCTGGTCCACCTTTTGGCCCAACAAAGCGAACCACGACCACGTCGCCAGCTTTTACTTCATCATTCAAGACAGCCTCTACCGCGTCATGCTCCGTGTTAAAGACTTTCGCAGGTCCCACGTGACGTTCGACCTTGACACCTGAAACTTTAGCAACCGCTCCACGTGGGGCTAAGTTACCTTTGAGGATGATCAATGGACCATCGGCACGTTTCGGTGATTCCAGAGGCATGATGACCTCTTGACCTTCTTTCAGAGGGTCCACTTCTGCCAAGTTCTCTGCAACAGTCTTTCCTGTCACAGTCAGACAATCGCCGTGAATAAATCCTTCTTCGTAAAGATACTTGAGAACTCCTTGCACTCCACCGGCTAAATACAAGTCGTACATCACGTACTTACCACTTGGCTTTAAGTCGGCTAAGTGAGGGACTTTGGCTTGGAAGTCGTTGAATTCTTCAATGGTTAAATGAACATCTGCCGCATGGGCCATGGCCAACAAGTGAAGCACCGCATTGGTTGATCCTCCCAGAGCCATTACCACAGTAATCGCATTCTCAAAGGATTTTCGAGTCATGATGTCTCGAGGGTAGATCCCTTTTTCTAAAAGATTAACCACTGCTTTACCAGCTTCACGAACATCCTTGGCCTTGGCTTTCGATGTGGCAGGACTGGAAGCGGAACCGGGCAAGCTCATGCCCATGGCTTCAAGGGCGGCTGCCATGGTGTTGGCAGTATACATTCCTCCACAAGCACCTGGCCCTGGACAAGCATTACATTCGATCTCGTAAAGACGGTCTGCGTCGATGGTACCGGCATTTACTTGACCGACCCCTTCGAAAATGGACACCAAATCAATGTCTTCTCCGTCTAATTTACCGGGCATAATGGTACCCCCGTATACAAAGACAGAAGGAACTTGCAAATTAGCCATGGCAATGGCTGAACCGGGCATATTCTTGTCGCATCCACCGATAGCAACCAATCCGTCCATGTTCTCTCCGGCGACAATTGTTTCCATGGAATCTGCAATGATGTCACGGGATGGAAGAGAAAATCTCATTCCCTGAGTTCCCATGGAAATACCATCGGCGACAGTGATCGTATTAAAGCCCATAGGGAATCCGCCAGCCTCAATGACCCCGTCTTTTGCATGTTGGGCCAGATCATTTAGGTGAATATTACACGGCGTGGTTTCTGCCCAAGTGGCCCCAACACCGATTTGTGGTTTGTAAAAATCTTCGTCTTCAAAGCCGACGGCTCGAAGCATCCCACGGTTAGGAGCCTTGACGTTACCTTCGTCAGTGTACACGCTACTCCTAATTCGTAAATGTGATAAATCCTTGTTGTTCTTTGACAATATAGGACCACCTTTCTTAAAAATCTCTTTTACTTATAAGAACTATTTTAAATTAAATTCTGATGATAGTCAAATGAAATTCTAATGAAGCTAAAGCCTTCCCTGCCCTTTCCCATCGAGAATGAGTGATGGTTTCGATTTAATTTTTCTGAAGATATTCTAAAAAAAAACCACCAACACTGGGTTGATGGTCCATGAATTTATTTTGCATAATCAATTGCTCTAGTTTCGCGGATAACAGTAACTTTTATATTACCTGGGTAATCCATGTCTTTTTCGATTTTATTCTTAATATCACGAGCTAAAATAATCGCTTGAGCATCATCAATGGTCGCTGGTTCAACCATCACGCGGATTTCACGTCCTGCTTGAATAGCGTAACTATGATCGACTCCCTCAAAATCATTGGCGATCTTTTCTAATTTCTCTAATCGTTTAATATAATTTTCTAAAGACTCGCTTCTGCTTCCTGGTCGTGCAGCAGATAATGTGTCAGCAGTTGCGACAATTTCTGCGAGGACTGAAGTAGCTGGAGTATCTCCGTGGTGGGAAGCGATCGAGTTGATTACTTCTTCGGGTTCATTGTAACGGCTGGCCAGTTCTGCACCTATTTCTACGTGAGAGCCTTCAATTTCTGCATCCAGGGCTTTCCCGATATCATGCATTAATCCAGCTCGTTTGGCCAATGTGACGTCTTCTCCTAATTCACCTGCAATGATTCCGGCAAGTTTCGCAACTTCTACACTGTGACCCAATTGGTTTTGTCCATAACTTGTACGGAAGGACAAACGTCCAAGAATCTTAATGAGATCTGGGTGCATTCTATGAATACCCAATTCAAAGGTTGCTTTCTCCCCTGCTTCTCGAATTTGACTGTCGATTTCTTTTGTGGCACGATCAACCATTTCTTCGATTCTGGCAGGATGGATCCGGCCGTCTTGAATCAAGCGTTCAAGCGCGGTTTGCGCGATTTTACGACGGATGGGGTCAAACCCACTTAATACGACCGTTTCCGGCGTATCATCCACAATTAAATCGATCCCGGTCAGGCTTTCGAAGGTACGAATGTTTCGTCCTTCTCGACCAATGATCCGACCCTTCATATCATCGGAAGGCAATGAAATCACAGTCACTGTGTTTTCAGAAACGATTTCTGAAGCTGTTCGTTGCATGGCTTGCATGATAATTTCTTTGGCATCACGCTCAGCCGTCAATTCTGCTGCTTCATGTGCATCACGAATCATAATAGCCGTTTCTTGAGTCAGTTCTTTTGCTGTTGACTCCAAGACAATGCTTTGGGCATCCGCTTTGGTCAACATGGCAATGCGTTCTAACTCCTTGCCTTGTTCATCGATCAATGTTTGGATCTTTTCTTGGTCTTTATCAAGATCGGACAAGCGTCCTTTCACGCGGATCTCTTGAGCTGAAAGGTCCTCTTCACGTTTATCCAGTGACTTCTCACGGTTATCCATGTTTTCTTCCCGATTAATCATTCGGTCTTCCATTCGAGTCACTTCGTGGCGACGTTCGCGAAGCTCAGCTTCCACTTCGTTGCGATATTTCAAGCTGGATTCTTTCGCTTGAAATAAGGCTTCTCGCTGGATGTTTTGGGCTTGGGCAATGGCATCGTCCACAATGGTGTCCGCATTGGCCTTGGCTCCACCAATCATTTCCTTGTCACTGGCTTGCTTAATGAAGTAACCGATCGTAATCCCTACAATCAAAGTAACTACCGCGAAGGCGATTGAGATAAAATTCATCTGTCTCTCACCTCCGAATCTATTTTAAAATAATTTTATCAGTAATACCTCTGATAAAATTGATTTTATTTCAATTAATTTGTGTATAACACATGTATAATCATAGTCTTATTATCAAATAAAGTCAATCAAAATTGTCCAGCAAAAAACACCAAGGCGGTCTTCAACCGTCACTAGGTGTGGACTGATTATTTTTCTTTGGCTGTTTCTTCTGTTTCTACTCCTTCTTCGTCGGGGAAGAAATGAGCACGGACTTTCCTTTCGACTTCATCTTTCATTTCTGGATGGTCATCCAAGAATTGCTTTGAATTCTCGCGTCCTTGTCCTAAACGATGGTCACCATAGGAGTACCAAGCGCCAGCTTTTTCAATTATGCCGACTTCCGAAGCCATGTCCAGAAGCTCTCCCACTTGAGAAATACCTTCCCCATAAATGATATCCGCGATGGCTTCTTTGAAAGGTGGTGCGACTTTATTCTTGACGACTCTCAAGCGGGTGCGGTTACCCACCATTTCACTTCCGATCTTGATGGTCTCAATTCGGCGCACTTCCAAGCGGATGGTTGAGTAGAACTTTAGGGCACGTCCACCCGGAGTGATTTCTGGGTTCCCAAACATAATTCCGACTTTTTCTCTCAACTGATTAATGAAAAAACAGACTGTTTTGGTCTTGTTAACAGATCCCGAGAGCTTGCGAAGGGCTTGGGACATCAAGCGTGCTTGCAACCCAACGTGGGCGTCTCCCATTTCTCCTTCGATTTCGGCTCGGGGAACCAAGGCCGCCACCGAGTCGACAACGACTATGTCAATGGCTCCAGATGAGACCAAGGCATCGACGATTTCAAGTCCTTGTTCACCTGTGTCGGGTTGAGACAGCAGAAGCTCATCCACGTCTACCCCTAAATTCTTCGCGTATTCTGGATCCAAGGCATGCTCCGCATCAATAAAGGCCGCGATTCCACCGGCTTTTTGGACCGCTGCAATGGCGTGCAGAGCGACTGTCGTCTTACCTGAAGACTCTGGCCCGTAACACTCAATAATTCGACCGCGTGGATAGCCTCCGACCCCTAGGGCCACATCAAGTCCCAAGGATCCAGAAGAAACGGTCTGTACTTTTGTCTCCGGACGTTCGCCCATTTTCATAATGGCGCCCTTTCCGAAGCTTTTTTCGATATCTTTTAAGGCACGGTTAAGTGCTTTCTGGCGTTCTGTATCTGGCATATTGAATATTCCTCCGTTCAATGTCATCTATTATATTACCTTTTGGAAGTAAGAATTGCAAACAAAAAGCGAACGAATGTTCTGTTTCTTTAAGAAAGCTGGGTTTGGCGCAAGAAAAACAGGGCTTCGTTCTTAAAAGTACTCTTCAAAGCTTCCTTGGATCGCCGAGCAATGTTGATGCTTTTAAAGCTGAACTTCCCTGACCGGTCCAACACGCCGACAAACCCTTTCCCCAGTGGGATTTCTGAACAATCCTCTTGATCCAAGTTAGCGACTACGCCCAGATAATGAGTAGCTTCTTGGCTTTTCGCCAATTCACGAAGAGCCTTTTCTAATTGAGCGGGTGTGTGGATTCCCGCTTCTAAGGGAGACACTTGCCCGTAGACTAGAACTTCTTCTGCGTGAGTCGGATCCGTTAGGCAGTCCATCAGATGCCCGCCAGTACCAACTTCCTGCACGGCTAAGTCTTCTTGATGGTCCTTCAAGTGAGCCACCATCAAATCTTCCATATTTTCTTCCCGATCACTGATGGCCAGCAAATGGTCTTGCAAACGCGGCTGGATCTGAGCAATTAAATGCTCCAGGAGCTTGCGAGCCTCCTCAGAAGTGGGTGCACTGGCCGCCAAACGAATGGTGACTAAGTTGTGCATGGCATAAATGGCAATCGTGGGATTGGTCTGAACACGGATTAAATCATCCAGGAGAATCGCCACCTGAGCCTCACCCATGCCCAAAACCATCAAATATTTGGACATAATTGCTTGTTTCTGGGGAAACTCTGCCTGCAAATAGGGTATCACATAGCGGGTGAACATTTGTTGCATTTCAAAAGGAGGTCCCGGCAAGACAATGAAAGTTTTCCCCTGACGGTGGTGTCCCGCTCCACAGGCTGATCCATAATCATTGGTGAAAGTGATCCCTGAGTCAAAGGTCAAGGCCTGCTTCAACTGATTATCACCGATGACCTGGGAGACTTCCTTGGCACGGTTGAGAATCTTTTGACGATGATCATCGTCATAAACTAAATCCACCCTTAAATGTTGAGCGACCAATGTTTTGGTGACGTCATCGTCTGTGGGACCAATGCCGCCACACACTAGGATCAGGTCTGAGCGGTTAGTCGCCAGCTCCAACGCTTCTTGAATGCGGGTCGGATTGTCACCCACCGTTTGCTGGTAATAAGTACCGATGCCGATCTTTAACAGTTCACGGGCGATGAAACCAGAATTAATGTCCGTCACTTCGCCCATTAACAATTCTGTTCCCACAACAATAATTTCCGCTTTCATCTTACTTCCTCCTATATAAATACCCCAAAAATCCCCATTTACATTTAAAAAACCTCAAACTGATTGCAAGCATCAATTTGAGGTTCAGATTTATTCGTGATTCGTCTTGAAAACGAAACATCCGTGCCAGAAATATTCTGCGCCGGAGTAGACGGTCAAGAGCATGCTGATATAAAGCAGAATCTCACTGATTGACCAAGAAAAATTGGTAAAGCCCACATCATTGAACAGGTAGAAAATGATGGACAGCATCTGAGTCACGGTCTTTATTTTCCCAGGCCAGGCCGCGGCCAAGATGCCTTGGCTTTGTTCTGCTAAAAGAACGCGCAAGCCGGTGACCATCAATTCTCTCGAGATAATGACCACGATGACCCAGCCGGGTGCCCAATTAAATTGCACAATCAAGATCAAAGCAGCAATGACCAGTAATTTATCCGCCATGGGATCCATAAAAGCCCCAAAGGAGGTAGCCTGATCAAAGTTTCTAGCAATCCAGCCGTCTAAGAAATCCGTGAAGCTGGCAATAATAAAGACCCAGCCGGCAATAAATTGCGCTTGATCAATGGAGGTGCCGAAAAAATCCACCGTTCCCCATTGAAAGTCTTTGGTTAATAAGACCATAAACATCGGAATCATAAAAATTCGAGCAATGGTCAGTTTATTTGCTAAATTCATCAACTGTCTCCTTTTTAGCGACGGTTAGGGTCCAGGACGGCAGGTCCTTGGTAACGGCCTTCACTGTTGGAGGATCTCGGTTCTTCGTTGTTGGAAGATCTTGAGCGTGAACGAGACCGTGGGCCTTCTCCTTCGCTCATGACGTCCGACAGCTCACTGGAGGATTCGTCAGCTTCACCTTCCAACTCTCGGTCACGTTTGACGGATGGATGCACAAATTCAATCAAGTGAGCGTCCAATTCCACCAGGGTATCGTTGACATAAAGTTCGAGACCTTCCAGGTAACCCACTTCCAGCATCAAGGCTTCTACATTTGGCGATACTTCAATTTCTGCTGTGTCGCCCTTCTCGATGACTTGGTCGTAGGACAAGACGCCGTCTTCGAACACGCCGAACCAGATGGTTCCCAGTCCATCGATTTCAAAGAGATAATCATCAAAATCTCCTTCGATTTCATAGGTAGTTTTGTCATGGGAATCGGAAATGAGGGTCAAGCGTTTATTACCAACTTGAATTTGGTCATCTTCCAAGTCCAACTTTTCGTCGGATTCATCGTCTTCATCTTCCGATTTGGCGGATTGTTTGCTTTCCACGGATTCAACGGAGGTTTCCACACGGCTCACCAGTGAGCTGGAAACTTCTTCGCTGGAGGATTCTTCATCGGTTGACCCTAATCGATGGATAGCCACTAACAGAGAGCCAATAATTAACAAAATGATAGAAATTAGGGCGATGGTCGGTAAATACTTCTTCATCACTATCATTATCTCATTTTGTTCGGTGTCGACATATTTCTTCGAACGGCTGGGTAAGTCGCCGTCAGATTCTTCAGCGGAAAAATCTTCAGCAACGAAATCTTCATCGCCTTCGACCATGCCATGTTCGAC
This sequence comes from uncultured Dolosicoccus sp., assembly GCA_945278685.1. Classification (GTDB taxonomy): domain Bacteria; phylum Bacillota; class Bacilli; order Lactobacillales; family Aerococcaceae; genus Dolosicoccus. The sequence continues at coordinate 8,947 of CALYPW010000012.1, read as the reverse complement.
CAACAAGGCATCTCCGTCTAAATCAATCGCTTCTGCATATTGTTTAATAAAGGCATGCAGATAAAACTCATTGGGAATTTCATCGTAGTCGCCTTCTTCAATAGCTTTTAAAAATTTCTTTTGAATTTTAGTGATTTGCTGTAAATCTTCCAATTCATAACCTTTGGCAATACGTGCGTCGCGCAAGGTATTTCCTAATTTATTCATGGATCATCTCTTCCTTTATATAATGGTTTCACGGGATTATTATACCGATTGCTGGTCGATGAAACAAGAAGTGACCATTAATCCCCTTCTAAAGGATTAATTTGCACCCGGGTTATGGCATCCGTGCGGAGGTATTGATCGGCGTAATTGCTTAAATCTTCAAGACGAATGCCTTGGAGCACCTCGAGGACTTCAAAGTAATCATAATCTTCGAAAACACTTTCAGTCACCTTGGTGGCAATGAACTCCAAGGAATTTAAATCTTGCAAGAGATCTCCTTCGTGGGCCTTCTTCAAGGCTTGGAAATGTTCCAAATTGAAATCCTCCTGGTCTTGCCAGTGAGTCAGCACGTCCTGAATTTCTTGACAAAGGTCATCCGCGAAATCCGTGCTGGCGAAGAATTGCCAGTCATGGGTGGGGTTCTTGACGTGAATCATGCAGCCAAAATTTTCATCGACCCAACCTTTTTGATACCACTGGTGATAATTATTAGAAGTAGGACCGAAGAGAAGATCCATCAGTAATTCTGCCACCATTTGAACCTTGAACAAGTCCCGCCCATTTTCTGTTAGTTGAGGCAATCGGACACCATAGCCAACAATGGGTTGAGAGACTTCCATCTGCATGGTTTTTCCTGGAAGAGGTGCTTCCACCACGGGTTCCAGCACTTCTTCGTAGTCAGGTGTGTCAAAGTGTTTTTGGTTTTGGTTATCTTTCACCCACTGATGAACTTGGGCAGGGTCCACATTCCCTACCACCACCAGGGCCATTTGGGAAGGTGCATAGAAAGTCTCATAGGCTTTCAAAAGATCTTCATAGGTCGTTGCCATGACTGCGTCAACCGTTCCACCGATGTCATGCCCAACTGGATGATTCGGGTAGAGACACTCTGCAAGTGTTTGGGACATTTGGAAATAAGGGTTGTCCAAGTACATGTGCAGTTCTTGTTCAATGATGCCCTTTTCTTTCTCCACCCCTTCCTTGGAAAAGGAAGGCGACTGAACAAAGTCCACCAAGGTTAATAAGTTTTCTTTGACGTTCAAAGAAGAGGAGAACAAATAACTGGTCTGGCGCCTGGACGTAAAGGCGTTGGCAGAAGCCCCTTGGGCTTGGAACTGGACAAAGACATCTTCGCCGTCGGCATCTTCGAACAGTTTGTGTTCAAGGAAGTGCGCAGCTCCTTGGGGAATTTGGTGTTTTTCTTGGGTCTGGGAATTTTTGATCCATTGTTGAATGGAACCAAATGGTGTAGTCATAAAACCAAAGACCTTGTGGTATTCGGGTTTGGGAACCACCATCAAGGTCAAGCCACTGCTTAAAGTGGTCCGATAAATTTCCTCTTCCAAGGATTCAAAGACTCGTTTTTCCATGTGATTGGCCCTTTCCTGCTAATAAAAATCCTTGCAACGGAGTCACTGTGTGAAGAACCTCCTGAATGTCTTCGGCAGTGACTGCCTCGACGGTGGCTTGATAAGCGGCTTGGGAGTAATCCATGGTCGGTTGAACTTTCTGAAGGAAAGCGAGAATGACTTCATGATTTTGACTGTCCCGAGATTGGATATCTTGACTGATCAAGGTGGTTTTAACTTCTTGAAGCCTTCGGTTATCGATTTTTTGAGTTCTTAAATTTGAAAGCTCTTGATTGACCTGGTCGCATACTTGGTCCACTTTGACTGGGTCAATGCCAGCAGCCACAATGATTAACTGACGGCTTGGGATCAAACTTGAACGAATGGAGTAAGCCAAACTGTGGGCTTCTCGCACATGCATGAACAAGGAAGAGGTCGGCAAACCACCAAACATTCTGTTGTCCATCTGGGCAGCAACTCGTGTAAGCATATCTGTCGATGTATGAACATGGTAAGCCAGGACCAGGTTTCCTTGAACACCATCCGTTGCTTCTGTCGTTAATTGGTAACGACCCTCAGGAATTTCGACCCGGTCTTGGGAATAATCAATGGTCGCTGTTGAACGAGCGATGAGTCCTTGCTCTTGGAAATAATGACTGATTATTGGCCCGTCCATCTCCCCGTGACCCACGATGTAGACCGCACTTTGGGTCAATAAATCCTCATAAGCCTGCTGCAAGTCTTCCAGAGTCAAGGCTTCAACAACTGCTTCGTCTCCCGAGGCTCCCAAATATTGGCAGGCATCCCCTTGATAGATTTTTTCCAAGAGACGGCGCATGGCCAAGTTTCCTTTATCATCCAATTGACGCTTCATGCGGGTGATTAAGTTGATTTTTTCTCGCTGAAGACGTTCTTGATAAAGGGTAGACCTTGATGAAAGGTCCTGGTTGAATAACAATTCACTTAAAAGTGCCAACCAGCGGTTCAAGTAGGCATCCGGATCTTCCTCCAAGAAAGAAGCACGAACCGTCTGACTCGTCAGCGTATATTCCAAATAACTGCCCTGACGCTTGGTCGACACACTCAAATCAGCGCCATAAAGTTCTGCCAATTGAGCTTCAATGCTGCGCTTATCGGGAATCTTCTGGGACCCATTTTCCATAAAATAGCTAAGCAGTGTCCAAGCACAGGCCCTTTCAACGGTGTAAGGAGCGAGGAATTTAATCATTAAATAATTCGTTTTGTATTTGGTAGAAGGTATTTGTTGAAAATAAACACCTTGAGTAATTTCTTGCATAATTTTCTCCAATTCTAATTAATCCGACTGGACAAGCACTTGGCGCGGTTTACTGCCATCTTGGGGACCGACAAATGCCTGGGCTTCAAGATCATCCATGAGCCTGGCGGCACGGTTGTAACCAATTCTGAAACGTCTCTGCAATTGAGAAATGCTGATCGTTTCTTGACCTTTGATGAGTTCCACCGCTTCTGGAAAGTATTCATCTTCTGATGTCTGTCCGCCTTGGGTCTCTTCTTCAGTCACAATCATCGATGCATCATACTCGGCGCCCCGCTGATTTTTGATAAAGTTGGTAATTCTTTCGACTTCCTGGTCGGAAATATAAGCCCCTTGGACACGCAAAGGTTTGTTGGTTCCCATGGGTTGGAAAAGCATATCCCCACGGCCCAGTAATTTCTCAGCCCCATTGGCATCCAAAATGGTGCGGGAATCTGTTCCACTAGAAACTGCAAAGGCTAGACGCGAAGGCACGTTGGCTTTGATAATTCCTGTAATGACATCCACCGACGGGCGTTGGGTTGCAATAATCATGTGAATACCCGCCGCTCGAGCCATTTGAGCCAGACGAATAATGGCTGTTTCTACTTCGTTACTGGCTACCAGCATTAAGTCTGCCAATTCGTCGACCAGCACCACAATTTTGGGCAACTTTTCATAGCTAACGCCTTGTTCCCGATGACTTTTCTCCACGAATTCATTAAATCCATCCACATTGCGCACACCGGTGCTCTGGAAGAGCTCATAACGCCTCTCCATTTCTTGAACGACTTTGTTCAAGGCGTGGGCGGCCTTGCGTGGGTTGGTAACCACGGGTGATAAAAGATGGGGAATGTCATTGTAAAGAGTAAGTTCCACCATCTTGGGGTCAATCATGAGAAGCTTGATTTCTTCGGGGGTCGCTTTCATCAGCAAGGAGGAAATAATCACATTCATTCCCACGGACTTTCCACTTCCCGTGGCTCCGGCGATCAATAGGTGAGGCATGGCCGACAGGTCAGCCAGACACACCTTCCCGGAAACATCCCGCCCTAAAGGCACTTCTAATAATTTGGGACTTTCCAAGGCCGGATAAATGATTTACGCAAAGTAAACCGGACTGATGTGGGTGTTGGGACCTTCGATACCGATCAAGGCTTTGCCCGGTATGGGTGCTTCAATTCGCACGTCCGTGGCCGACAGGGCCAAAGCAATGTCATCGGATAAAGACACAATGCGGTTAACCCGAACACCAATGGCAGGTTCAATTTCATATTTAGTGACGGCTGGCCCCAGGTTGGCTTTGACCACCTTGACATCTACCCCGAAACTTTCGAAGGTTTCTTCTAAGATTTCAATGTTGCGGTTGATGCGATCGTATTCCTGGGATTGATCCACAGGTTTGATCCGAGACAAAAGATCTTTGCCAGGCAATTGGTAGTTGCCCTGTTTTTTGACAGGTTTCAACTCTTCAAAGGATCCGGCCTGTAAGTGCTCATCCATGGGATTGGTCGTCACGCTGCTATAGGTGTTGGCCTGGTCCTGCCAATGCATGGCTTGTTCTCGGACCGGTGGCGGTGAGGTCTCCACGGTTTGGTCTTCCGGCAAAGGTTCCTCGAAATCCTCTGGTTCCGGTGGTAGATCGATGGGCTCCACAAAGACTTGGCTTTCTTGAGGCACATGGACCAAATCAGAAAAATCCAAAGATGTTTGATCTTCCCGTGGAAGTGTCAAAGAGGGTTGAGGGTTGGTCATCACTCGGTCTTGCAACTTGTCTTGGGAGTGATCGAAATAATCAAAGTCTAAGACGGGACCCTCTTGTCTTTTTTCCTGGGCCGTTTGTGCCAGCGGCATGCGCTCATTAAAGGGATCGAAGGCCTCTTCTTCCCCTTCAAAGGAAGGGCGGTGGCTCGTTTCCCAAGAAACATCGGGATGGTCTTCTTCTTCCTCGAACAAAGCCCTGAACTGTCCAAGTAACCCACGAGAAGGGGATTTTCTTGTCGCTGTTTGTTCAGATTCTTCGGCTATCTCATCAACCGGCGCTTCTGGGATTTTTGAAGAGGTTTCTTCTGAACTTTCATAGACTTCCCGCATCTCCTTGGCTCGCCGAGACGTTCGTTCTCCCAGCTGGTGCAAAGAAGCACCCATGGCTGCAAAGCCATTGACAAGCATCTGCTTATTCACTCCCACTAGCAGGTTGAAACCTGGGACTCCCAGAAATATGACCAAGAAAAGCATGCCCCAAAAACCAATCAAGGGTTGAAGAAGGTAGTAAATCGACGTGCCTAGAAGCCCTCCATGTAATTGGTCGTTAACTTGACCAACAATGAGCTGACTCTTAAACTCTTGCCAAAAGCCACTAAAAATGACCAGATCATGGAAAGATTGGAAATTCATGACACTTAATAAAAGAGTGATCGAAATTAGAAAGAGCGTCCAACCCAAGCGTCGCTTAAAGGTAAAATAACGCACTGCTTTCGGCACCTGGAGAACGCCTTGAAAAGCGGGAATCAAAGAAATGATCAAAAACAAATCATAACTTTCCCCGATAAAGAAACGAATAACATTTGACACAAGGGCACCCAAAGTAGCCAGTTCGAACAAACCGATCACCGCAAGAAAAAGCCAAGCAATGCCCCCAATCATGACGATGGGATAGGACTTTTTATTTTTAGATTTTTTAGCCAAAAACTGAGCACTCCTTTCGTTAATTAGTTTTCAAGTCAGGGTATATTGTAACATTTTATCCACCATATTTCGACGAATAACTTTGTAGCTTTCATTGCTTTCATCAAGCAAATCAATTATCATAGAAGAACATGCATAATAATTTGGAGAGTGAAACCGTGAAAAGAAAAAATATCCAAAAGCTTCAACTTGTTGCCTTAATTTTAATGGTTGTTCTTGTCACCAGCGGATGTGTCAGCTACGATGACGCAGGGAATCCAACGGGTTGGGTCTACCAATTCTTAGGACTGCCCGCTTCCGACTTTTTAGATTTCCTAGCCAATTCCTTTAACGGGAATTACGGGGTGGCCATCCTCATTACCACCATTATCACCCGCCTCTTCATGTTGCCATCCACCTTGAAGATGACGCGTACATCCATGGAAACCCAAGCCAAGACCAAGTTGGCCCAACCGGAAATTGATGCCTTGAGAAAACGCCAAGAAGAAGCGACCACTCAAGAAGAAAAGATGAAAGCCCAGCAAGAAATGATGGACGTTTACAAAAAATACGACATCAACGTCATGGCAAGTATGAGTGGCTGTTTGCCCCTCTTGTTACAAATGCCCATCATCTCGGCTGTTTATACCGCCATCAGTGTCTCCCCTGAAATTAAAAATTATACCTTCATGGGCACCCACTTGGGCGAAAGAAGTATCTTCTATGTCGTCCTTGTCGTCTTGGTCTACTTCATCCAAGGATGGTTGACCCAACGTCAAATGCCTGTGGATGACAGCAACCCAGCGGCTGCGCAAACCAGTCGTTCCATGATGATCATGAACCCACTGATGTTGGGATGGATTTCCTACATCTCTCCCGCTGGACTGGCCCTTTACTTCTTAGCAGGTGGAGTCTTTGCTCTCTTGCAACAACTTTATGTCAACGTCTTTGTACGACCAAAAATACAAGCCAAGATTGACGAACAAGCTGAAAAGTATGCCCCTCTTGCTAGGGACATTAAAGAAGCAAAACCGGTCGTCAAGGAAGAAAAAGAGCGTCTAGTCCCTGTGAAAGAAGAGGTTCAACCCTCCTTTCAGAAACGCCGTAATGAAGGCAAACAAAATCGTTAAATCATTGAACCTCCAGAAGGACGGCACTCAGGTGTCACACCTTCGGAGGTTTTTTGTGTCAATAAAGATAAAAAAAGCGAATCCTGATGGATTCGCTCAATCAATGCGTCGATGACTGTAAAATTCTTACACTCGGGGATTCTCCAGAGCTTTCTGCTCTAACTCCTCCACCTCTTCTTCCGTCAAGATAGGCAGTTCAATGTAAAAGATGGAACCATGTCCCAAGACACTTTCAACATAAATTTCTCCCTCGTAACCTTCTATCAATTTGCGGGCAATGCTCAATCCAAGGCCAGTACCACCTTTCTGGCGGGAACGGGCCTGATCCACGCGGTAAAAGCGGTCAAAGGCACGGTCTTTGTCTCCTTCAGACATGCCTTCGCCAAAATCTTGAACCGCAATTTGAATGTGGGTAAAGGTTTGACTCAAGGAAATCAATACTTCCAGACGGTCTGTACTATATTTCACCGCGTTGTCAAGGAGAATGATCAGAATTTGTTCGAAATGATTGCGATAGATGCGCGCATATTTTTTTTGGTTGCGGTTGTCAATGTCCAAAGAGAAATAAAAATCTGGGTACAAGAGTTTGAAATTGTCACACACCTGCTCGGTAAGCTCCTGGATGTTGGTCACTTCGTACTTATAATCTTCTTGAACATTTTCCGCACGGGAGAGGTCCAACATCTCCTGGACCAAGCCCTTCATACGGGTTATTTCCTGCAAGGAGGCGGTAATGGATTCTTCCAGAATTTCTGGGTCATTTTTCCCCCAGCGGCTGAGCATCTTCAAATGCCCTTCCACGATGGCCACAGGGGTCCGAAGTTCGTGGGAGACATCCTCCACGAAAGCCTTCTGACTGGTGACGTATTGGTCAATTTTGTCCAAAAGGCCATTGACATGAACAATCAAGTCACTCCACTCGCCCTCATTGCGGGTTTGACGCATGCGAATGTCAGACAGACTGGCTTCCTCGATGGTATCCAAACTATCATTCAGATACTTCAAGGGCCTTAAGAAATAATGGGACATCCAAAAAGCAACCACTGCTGAAACAATCAATAGTCCAGACACTGTGACCCTGAGTAGCCGATCCTGCTTGTCGTGCATTTGCGTCAATTCTTCCGATTCATCAATCAACTCAAAGAACCCTAAATTTTGGAATGTGTCCAAGGAAAAGATCACGCCCTTTCCCGCAAAGACGATCTTGTCATCGACCTGATAGGCGGCCACCTGGTTGTCCTTGGGCAATTCTTGGATCTCGTAGGGACGAGTCTCATACAAGAGCAGATCGTTAGCGTCGTACAAGCGCACAATGCTTCCGCCACTTTCGAAGTGGGTCAATAAGGAAGAAAAATCCTGACGGTAAATCGGATCCTCGCTGCTGGCGTCTGTAGGAGTCGTCAATTTCTCAATGGTCTCTTCATTCAAAGGCCGACTGAGATTGTTCAACTGATTCATGGCACTGGAAAACTTGGAATCGTGAATCTGTTGGTAAATAGCTGTCTGGTTGTTGTTGGTTTTGACGTGGTAGTAGAAACTTCCGGCCACACTTAGGGTCACAAAAGAAATCAGGAGAATGATTCCCCACTTAATTCTTAGTGAGAGGGGTTGGCGTTTTTTTCTCGATGCTTTCACAGCTAAGTTCTCATCACATAACCGGTGCCACGAACTGTCTGAATATAACTGTCTTGGCCAGGAACATCGATTTTATTGCGCAAGTAACGAATGTACACGTCCACCACATTGGTTTCCACTTCCGAAGTATAGCCCCAGACTTCTTCCAACAGGACTTCACGGGACATGACCATGTTTTGGTCTTCCATGAGATGTAACAAGAGTTCATACTCCCGTTTGGTGAGGTCAATGACCTCATCGCCTCGGCGCACCACGCGGTTGGCGCGCTCGATGACTAGGTCGCGGTAAGTGACTGTTGGTTGTTGGGAGCCGCGCGCACTTTCTTCCTTCTCAATGCGTCGAAATAGCGCACGCAAACGTGCCAATAATTCCTCAATGGCAAAAGGCTTGACGATGTAATCATCGGCCCCCTGATCCAAGCCGGACACCCGGTCGATCACCGAATCTCTCGCCGTCATCATGACGATGGGGGTGTCTTTGACAGGGCGGATTCTGCGAGCCACTTCAAGCCCGTTCAGTTCTGGTAACATCAAATCTAACAAAATGACGTCCCAGTCTTCTTCCAGGGCCAATTCCAATCCGGTACGCCCATCTCCAGCAATCTGGGTTGAATAGCCTTCGTGCTGCAATTCAAGCTCTACAAATCGTGCTAAATTCTTCTCATCTTCAATGATCAACACACG
>CALYPW010000011.1 GCA_945278685.1 uncultured Dolosicoccus sp. | reverse complement strand
ACATTTATCAGCATTATCGATCAGAAGAATTTCCGTTTATCGATCAATGTTATGATTGGATCGATCGGGTAAGTCGACAATATGTACCGGTTTTTACGGATTTCCTTACTCCAAGGGACCAAACGATTCTTCGAGAAGTCTCTGCCAACCATCAAGAAGTTCTTGTGAGTTTTCATGGGGCCTACTCCGAAGCAGAAAGACAACGGGCACTGATTCATCCTTATTATGAAACTCCTAACATTGAAGAATTCAATCTTCTTGTTTTGGAGATTGATTATCCACACAAATTTTGCCAATTGAGCCATGGCCAAATTCTTGGAACAGTTCTCTCCAAGGGGATTGAAAGATATTTGATTGGTGATATCATCACGGATGGTCATCGCTGGCAAATAATTTGTGACCACAAGATTGGTGATTATCTGATTCAACAAATTGATAGAATTAGTCGTGCGGGTGTTCAGCTTTGTTCGATTGATGTTGAAAAAGTTCTTGAGCCAATCTCGAAATGGCAGGAGAAGACCGTGATCGCAGCGTCCTTGCGTCTTGACACTTTGATATCAAAAGTTTATAATTTATCGAGACAGCGTTCGAAAGAATTAATTGACAGTAAATATGTTCAAGTAAATTTTACTGTTGAAGAACGCGCCAATTTTGAACTTGGTATTGCAGACGTAATTTCTGTCAGACGCTATGGTCGATTTTGGATTCATGAAGTCGAAGGATTGACGAGAAAAGACAATTATCGTTTAAACATCCGATTTCTAGAAAAATAAGAAAGGGCGTTTAATCTTGGAATTATCACCAAAAGATATTTTAGAAAAACAATTTGATATAAAAATGCGAGGTTATGATCGCAATAAAGTGAACGATTATTTAGATGTGATTGTTGCCAACATTGAAAATAAAGAGGAAGTCATTAAAGATCTTCGCCAAGAGGTAGCGACACTGAGTGAACGAGTTGCTTACTTTGAAAACTTGCAGGATACATTGAATGCCTCCATTTTAATTGCTCAAGAAGCTGGCGAACAATTAAGACAAACGGCTCGTAAAGAAGCAGATCTTATCATGTATGAAGGCGAGCGCGATGCGAAGAATATTGTCAGCGATGCGATTCGAACATCTAACGAAATCATGACTGAAACAGAGGCATTGCGTAAACAAGCGCACACCTTCCGTCAACAATTGCAACAAATGGTGGAATCTCAATTATCTTTGATTAACAATGATGCCTACCAGGATCTTTTCAATGAACATGAATCTTTAATCATGAATGTGATGAACTCTGTCAGAGATTCTCACAAAACTTTCGAAGAGATGGAAAGTGACATTCAAAAAGAGATGGAATCCAATAATTCCATTCAAGAAACTCTAGCAACAGAAGTTTCCATTGAAGAATTGGTCGTCGAAGATGAAGTACCGGCTCCAGTTGAAACTGAAATTTTAGAAACACCAACCGCCGAGGTGTCCGAAGAACCGTCCGATGATTCAGAAGCTACCCAGCTAGAGGATACAGAGGAAGAATCTGAAAGTGGAATATATGTGCAAGGACGCAGCATGAGAATTAATTTACCAGATTAAGACAACGATGAATTGGACCCATTAAATAGACCCCCATGTTCAGCGAGATGAGACCAGTGGAAGCTCATTCACAGGATCTATTTGATATCACCAAGGAGTTGACGACACATTCTAGTAATGTGTCTGTCGCTGTCATAGCGTTAACATGCAAGAGATAACGGTTATTAACTGTTACAAATACAGGGTGGTACCACGTAGACAACACGTCCCTTTCGATTGATTCGATAGGGGCGTTTTTTATTGATAAGGAGTTAGAAAAATGAAATTAAGAGATACATTGAACCTCGGGCAAACAGATTTCCCTATGCGCGCCAATTTACCAACGCGGGAAAAAGAATTCCAAAAACAATGGGAAGCAGACAATCTTTATGAAAAAATCCAAGAAAAAAATGCGGACAAACCAACCTATGTTCTACACGATGGACCTCCCTATGCCAACGGGAAATTACACATTGGTCACGCCTTAAATAAGATTTCCAAAGACTTCATTGTTCGTTCAAAATCCATGATGGGCTACCGAGCACCTTATGTGCCTGGATGGGACACCCACGGATTACCTATTGAACAAGCATTAATTAATCAAGACGGTCTTAACCGTGACGATTATACGATTGCTCAATTCCGCGACATGTGTGAAGAGTATGCATTGAAGCAAATTGACGATCAAAAAGAAGATTTTAAACGTTTAGGAGTTACTGGCGATTGGAAGAATCCTTACCTCACTCTGACACCAGAATTCGAAGCAGCGCAGATACGTGTGTTCGGTCAGATGGCAGAAAAAGGGTACATCTACCGCGGATCCCGTCCTGTTTACTGGTCACCGTCTTCAAGATCTTCCTTGGCAGAAGCAGAAATTGAGTACGATGATGTCGTGTCACCGTCTATTTTTGTTGCCTTCGATGTCTTGAATGGCAAGGACATTATTACGGATGACGCTTCTTTTGTGGTCTGGACCACGACCCCATGGACCCTACCAGCAAACCTAGGAATCTCCGTTGCCCCTGACGCTTATTACTCCCAAGTCAGCATCAATGGAAAGAACTATATTCTGGCCGAGGAACTCGTGGAGGAATTAGCAGAAAAGTTTGGGTGGGATAATTACGAAATCACCAATCGCTGGCAAGGAAAAGAGTTTGATCGTTTAACAGCCAAGCATCCTTTCTACGACCGCGAGTCTTTACTCATGGTCGGCGACCACGTAGCCTTGAATGCTGGTACCGGATTGGTACACACGGCACCAGGACACGGGGAGGAAGACTTTGAGATTGGTCAGGCTTACGGTTTGGAGATCTTATCACCGGTCGACGACCGCGGACATTTTACAAAAGAAGCACCAGGCTTTGAAGACATGTATTATATCCGTGGAAATCGCGAAGTTCTAAAAATGATTGAAGAGAGTGGCCATCTGTTATTCCAAGAGGAATATCACCACAGCTATCCTCATGACTGGAGAACCAAGCAACCAATTATCTATCGCGCGACGCCTCAGTGGTTCGCTTCCATCGAGTCTTTCCGAGAGGAAATTCTAGAATCTGTTGAAAAAGAAGTTAAATGGTATCACCCCTCTGGAAAGACACGTATGTTCAACATGGTCAGAGATCGTGGTGACTGGGTCATTTCCCGTCAACGTGTTTGGGGAGTCCCGTTGCCAATCTTCTACGCAGAAAATGGCGAAGCCATCATTGATCCAAGCGTGATAAAACACGTAGCAGACCTTGTTGAAGAGCACGGTTCTAATGTCTGGTTTGAGCGAGAAGCTAAAGATTTATTGCCTGAAGGTTATACCCATGAATACAGTCCTAACGGAGAATTTACTAAAGAAATGGACATCATGGATGTTTGGTTTGACTCAGGTTCTTCATGGGCGGGCGTTCTTCAAGAACGTGACGATCTTACTTATCCATCGGATCTTTATTTGGAAGGTTCCGACCAATACCGTGGCTGGTTCAACTCAAGCTTAACAACTTCAGTGGCTGTGAATGGACACGCGCCGTATCGTGCAGTCCTTTCCCAAGGATTCGTCATGGACGGTCAAGGTGTCAAAATGAGTAAATCCTTAGGAAATGTCATTACCCCTGAAGAAGTCATGCAGGAATTAGGTGCAGACATTATCCGTCTATGGGCTTCCAGTGTGGATTCAGAGTACGATGTGCGGATTTCACAGGATATCTTGAAGCAAGTGGCTGAAAGTTACCGTCGAATCCGAAACACTCTTCGCTTCATGTTGGCAAACACTTCTGACTTCGATCCAGAGGTGGACATGATTGTTGAAGAAGAATTACGCTCAGTGGACCAGTACATGTTAGCCAAATTCCGTTTATTCGTGGCTGAAAGTTTAGAACTATATGAAAAGTTCGATTTCTTAACGATTAACCAACATCTTGGAAATCTGATCAGTAACGAATTATCTGCCTTCTACCTCGACTTTTCAAAAGACGTGGTCTATATTGAAGCGGCAGATTCTTACGAACGTCGTGCCATGCAGACAGTTCTTTATAAAATCTTGCGTGACCTTATCCCGCTGATGTCACCAATCCTGGTACATACGATGGAAGAAGCCTGGTCTTATCTGCCAGGAACCGAAGGTTATGTGCAGATGGCAGAGATGCCAAAAGTCGCCTGGTCACAAGCGGATGAAGACCTTGTTCAGCAATGGGCACCATTCTTTGAGGCAAAGACTTATGTGGCAAGAGAGTTAGAGGCGGCAAAGAACTATGAAACGGATGCAATCAGCAAGCCTTTCGAAGCTTCTGTGACTCTTTATACAAGTTCTGAAAACATTGCAGCCCTGGAAGCTTTAAAGACTTCCTTGGATCAAGTATTTATTGTGTCTAAATTTGATTTACGTCCCTTATCAGAAAAGCCCTCCAACCTCGAAGAAGTCGATGGCTACGCGGTAGCAGTAGAGCGAGCTCCTGGAGAAGTTTGTGATCGTTGTCGTGCGGTTCGACCAGAAGTGGGAGAAATTTCTCAAGCACCGGAACTTTGCCAGCGTTGTTATGACGTGGTGAATGACAATTTCCCAAAATACTTTGAATCTTAACTAAATGTTACCCATCGTTACGGTCTGTGACGATGGGTTTTTGATCTTTCATCGGGAAATCATGACGACATTCACAGAGGGGTTGCAATATACTAAACTTGTGCGGATCTTTCACTGAAATGCATCACATACCCGTTCATAGAGAAACTGTAAAAGACGTTGACAGGAAACCTTTTCTAAGTTAGTGTAAGCGGTGACATGATTTTGAAAGAGAGGAGCAAGGAGAAATTGTAGGTGTTGCCTGATTTTATAAATAAAAGTTAGTGAGGGATAAGAATGAATACATTTAAAAGATATTTTCAATTATTATTGTTAATTCTTGTGACCGTCTTACTACTTCCAGTCAATGGCGTGTCGGCAAAAGAAATTATTCGCGTAGGGCATAACCAGTCTACCAACCATCCAACCCACATGGGCATGGAAGCTTTTAAGGAATATATCGAGGAAAACTTAGGCGATAAATATGAAGTGCAATTGTTCCCCAGTGAACTGTTGGGCACTCAAACCAACATGGTCCAATTAACTCAAACAGGGGCCGTTGAAATGACTGTCGCTAGTAACTCCATCCTTGAAACTTTCAACGAGCAATTTCAGATTTTCAACTTGCCTTATTTGTTTGAAAGTCCTGAAGTCTATCACGCTGTCATGAACGATCCAGAAATTGTTGGGCCAATCTTTGAAGGCACAAAAGATTCAGGATTTGTCGTTGTGGCTTGGTTAGACGCTGGAACGCGTAACTTCTACTTGGTCAAGCATGCAGTTGAGAATTTACAAGACCTGAAAGGGATGAAAATTCGTGTTCAACAATCACCGACCAACGTTCGAATGATGAGCTTGCTGGGCGGATCTGCCACACCCATGGGATTCGGTGAGGTATACACGGCTATGCAATCGGGAGTTATTGACGGTGCAGAGAACAATGAGTTAGCGCTTACTGAAAATGGGCACGGAGATGTTGCGAAATACTACTCCTACACTCTCCATCAGATGATTCCTGATGAAGTCATTGTTAACTACAATTTTCTGGAAAATCTAAATGCAGAAGAACGAACAGTTTTTGATGAAGGTTTCCAAATCTTGCAGGACACACAACAAATAGCTTGGGAAGAAAAGGTTGAAGAAGCCATTGCTTACGCCAAGGACCACATGGGTGTACAATTCAATTACCCAGACATCGAGCCTTTCAGAGAAGCAGTGATGCCTCTGCATGAAGAAGTTCTTGGAAACACCCCTTCGCTGAAAAAGATTTATGAGTTAATCGAAGCAAAGAATGAATCCATGAGAAAGGAGTAAAGAATCATGCAAAAAGTTCGTCATCAATTAGACAATTTTCTAAAACTAGTCAATGCCATTGCTTTGGCATTTTTGACTAGTTTAACTGTCTGGCAAGTCGTTACACGCTACTTCTTGCATAATCCAAGTACATGGTCGGAAGAATTAGCATCCTATATGTTTACTTGGACTACCATGTTGGCTGCTACCTACCTTTTTGGTAAACGAGCCCACATGAATATTCCAGTCATCTTTGAAAAGTTCTCACCGAAGACGCAGCAAGTAATTTCCATTGCAGCTGAAATTTTTACTTTATTATTCGCAGTCTTTGTTTTAATCATCGGTGGAAGCAGCATTACTAAATTAACAATGGGACAAATGTCTTCATCACTTTCCGTACCTATGGGTTATTTCTATGCAATTTTACCGGTGACCGGTGTCTTGATTGCCTTCTACAACGTGTTAAATCTTTATGATTTATTCACTCGTCCCGATGAAGTACTGGAAGCTGGCGACAGTGACTTAGAAAGTGAGGAATAAAAATGGCCGTTCAATCTCTACTTATTATGATATTAGTGTTGGCGTTATTGCTCATCTTTGGAGTTCCAATTGCTATTTCCCTTGCATTTTCTGCGATTGCAGCAATACTTCCAACGTTGGCTGGGGACATCACCCTCGTAACGGCTGCACAAAGAATTTTTTCAGGAACCTCGACTTTTAGTTTGTTGGCAATTCCTTTCTTCGTTCTCGCAGGAAATATTATGAACCAAGGAGGAATCGCCCGGCGCTTGGTCCGATTTGTTGAAGCACTTGTTGGTCGTGTACCGGGATCACTCCTCCTCACCAATATAGGAGCCAACGCTTTGTTTGGAGCTATCTCTGGATCTGCCGCTGCTTCGGCGGCCGCGGTAGGTGGTATGGTTCGTGAAGGACAAGAAGAAGCAGGGTACGACCGTGCACTTTCAGCAGCGACCAACGGGTCTTCTGCACCAAGTGGTCTACTAATCCCGCCCAGCAATGCATTGATTACCTATTCCTTAGTCTCCGGTGGAACATCTGTTGCAGCTCTATTCATGGCTGGATATTTGCCAGGATTATTGTGGACCTTCATGTGTATGATTGTAGGAATTATCTTTGCAAGAAAGTATAATTACACCGGCACCGGGCATGCCTTTTCATGGAAACACTTGGGGCTAACCTTCTTAGATGCCTTATTGCCATTGTCTCTAATTATTGTGGTTATTGGTGGTATTGTCATTGGAGTTTTTACAGCGACTGAAGGATCTGCCATTGCTGTTGTCTATGCTTTATTTATTTCCATGGTCGTTTATCGTGCGATGAGTTTTAAAGATTTGGTAAATGTCTTGGTGGACAGTGCTGAAACCAGCGGAATGGTTGTCTTCTTAATTGGAGTTTCAAACATTTTAAGTTGGGTCATGGCATTTACAGGAATCCCTCAAGCCATTGCTGAAGCTCTACTAAGCGTGACGGAGAGTCCCTTAATGATCATGTTGATTATTAACGTGATTCTTCTAATTGCAGGAACATTCATGGACGTTACTCCGGCCATCCTGATTTTTACACCAATTTTCCTTCCAATCGTGACTTCTTTTGGAATCTCACCGATTCATTTTGGAATCATTTTGGTTTATAACCTATGTATTGGAAACGTTACGCCGCCTGTTGGAAATACGCTCTTAGTTGCAATACGTGTTGGGGAAAGTTCTTTAGCCGATGTAATGCCTTATATGTTCGGTTATTACGGTGGAATTCTTTTAGGATTGTTATTGGTGACATATATCCCAATGATTTCACTCTGGTTACCCGGGTTAATGGGACTCATTTAAAACATACCTACATAAAAAGCCTAACCTCAAAAACGAGGTTAGGCTTATTTTTGTGCACTGGATTACATCGTTTGGTCGCAGCTAGGACAAATCCCTTTGATTTCAACGGTGGCTTTTGTTAGTTTGAATGACGTTTGTCGAATGGCAGAATCCAACAATTGCTCCAGGTGTTCTGGAAAGAAATCGCAGATTTTGTGGCACTTACCACAAATCATATGCCCGTGTTGGTGGCCTTGAAAATCGTAATGATAGGTCGTACCTATTCGCACCTGGTAGAGGATATTCTTTTCGACTAACATGCGTAAGTTATTGTAAATCGTTGCCAAACTAATTCCAGGAAAAACAGTCGAGATTTGTCTGTAGATATCATCGGCACTTGGGTATCCATCACATTCGATCAAATAGTTAAGAATCCATGTCCGCTGCGGTGTTAAGCGTAAACCTTTTTGTCTTAGAACTTTTAAGTAATGATCCAGAGGTTCTGAATAAGTAATTTCTTCGACAATATTCATATATATAACATCCTTACTAATTTGTTTAGGTTCACCTAAAATTATAAGTGAAAAAAGAATCAGAGTCAACTCAATAAGAATTATCTTAACTTTTTTCAGAAAGTTTATCCTCTTGAATAGATGGCCTTATTTAGAATCAATGATAAGCAGAGATGGGGAAGTGCAGTGTTCCCATGCTCTTATGTGTTTATCAGCTAGGAATACCATCTTAGAAGGTTTATAAGATGATAATCTTTTGAAAGTAATAATAGTTCTCATCTGTCCCAAAGCATTGATTCTTGTTTCACAACATGAAATAATTAAATAAGTAAATCGATTTAATCAAAAGAAAAGGAGTTATATTACATGAACATGAATCAAAAAAGAGCGCTAGCTGTCGGAGGATTAACACTTGTTTTCGGTGCATCTTTAGTACTTGGAGGAGAAATTGTTGATCGTCCAACCCAAGCAACAGCCCCAACAGTCGTTTATGCTGAAGACAAGGCAGAAGCTGTAGAATTGGCCGACTGGGAAGGTGAATGGGATTCAATTACTGTCTTCTTAGACGATGACAAAGTCAAAGATTCTTATGCAAAAGTTGCCGAACGTGATGGGGTCACTGAAGAGGAAGCCAAAAAAGCAGTCGAAAAAGATCTTCATACCAAGTTTGATGCGCTTGAGATCACTGATAAAGAAATTATCTATTTTGAAAAGGATGGAGACGATAAGAAAGAAGTCGCTCGTGGCAAGTACACCTTCAAAGAGAGTGTTGAAATGGAACACGGCGGAGCTAAATATTACTGGCACATCTTTGAAACAGATGCAGATGTTGGAGAGTACAAACAAATGGCTTTAATGGATATCCACGGTGAAGAGGCCATGGCTCACTATCACCTACGATATGCTGAAGAAAACATTGAAAAAGTGCTTGATGATTCTGGCGAGTATGGCGAATGGTACCCAACCATGGTTAACCCAGATGTTCATATTAGCCAAGTAATCGAAGAAATCGAAGAGTAACTCTCATGTCCTCAAGAAAATATTTGAAACAATTTCTTGGAGCATTGACCTTCCTTGTATTTTCTTTCTTTTTGGTAAGTTGTGCACCCCGGAAAGAAGACGATCGACCGATTGTTTATACGTCTTTTTTCCCAATTTATGACCTGACGCAGCAAGTGGCCGGCGATGTTTTAGATGTAAGATCTTTTATGCCAGAAAATCAGGATCCTCATATCTGGGAACCAGCTCCAAGGGATTTATTGGCATTAACTAAGGCAGAGCTAATGTTTATCAATGGCGCCAACTTGGAAAAATGGACCCACCAGGTTCAAGAGAACGTTCCTGACCTGGAGATTGTCAACCTGTCCAACTCCGTCGATTTGATTACCTACAAAGGCCAAGCAGCCCTAGGAGATTTCCAGTACTTGGCAAAAGTTCATCTTGAAGCTGGTAAGGATTACCCGATTATTTTCGGACATAGCCACGAAGAGGGCATGCGTATGGCGGTGTTCCAATCCGATGAAACAGACAAGAAACTGATCGATGAAGCCAAGGAAATTATGGAAGATAAGGGGCGCTTTATTAAGCAAAAAGAGCATTTTCTGGCTCAGCCTCAACAGGTCTATGACCTAGAGCTCGGTCACCAGACCGGTGAAATCACCTTCCAAGTTCCTAAAACTGGCGATTATTACTTCGTTTCTGACCGTTTGTCGGAGGATATCTTATCTTACCAACTCACAGATGACACCGGTCAAGAAATTGATCGCGAAGTGGTTATGGAAGGTTCAAGTTCCGAATTGGATCGGGTCACCTATGACCCCCATTCTTGGATGTCCATCGTGAATGCTAAACGATACCTTGCAGACATTACGGAGGAACTTTCAACACGCTTTCCGGAGCATGCCCGAACCTTTGACCGAAACCGTTCTAAGTATGTCCAACAGCTGACGGGCATTGAATTAGAATTCCTTGATAAGTTTTTAGAAAAAGAAATCAATGAATTCTTAGTGACCCATAATGCTTATGGCTATTTAGCCAGAGACTTTCGTTTGGTTCAGTTTTCCGTCATGGATCTGGTGACTTCGGAAGCACCTAGCTTAAATACCATCAAGACGGCGGTTGACTTTGCACAAGAATATGGCATTGAAACCATTTACTATGAGTCAGGAAAAGAATCTAAACAAGCCCAGGTATTAGCGGAAGAAATCGATGGTGAGATTGTTCCTCTAATTTCCATGGAATATAAAGTGGATACAAACATCATTGACGATTATTCCTATGCTGAAATCATGCGTTACAATTTACAACAAATTTATGAAGGAGTGAAATAATGCAGTCAATTGTTAAAATAAATGACGTTCGGTTTGGGTATCCCAATCACCCAGTGATTGAAAACTTACACCTGGAGATTCCTCGAGGAGAGTTAGTTTTAATCACGGGTGGTAACGGTAGCGGTAAATCGACCGTCATTAAACTAATTACTGGTGAGTTCACTCCTTTGGCTGGTGATATTAAAGTTTTTGGTAAAGAGACTTTGAAGGGATCTGATCTTCAAAGGATTGGTTACGTGCCACAATTGAACGTGTTTGATCGAATGGCTTTTCCAGTCACTTGTTTAGAGTTGGTCAGCCAAGGGCTGTATGCTCACTTTGGATTTATAAAGATTGCGCCAAAGACTGCCAAGGCAAAAGCCCAAGAGGTGCTGACAGAATTGGGCTTGGAGGACTATATCCACACTCCCTTGACCGAATTATCGGGCGGGTTAAAGCAACGAGCCATGATTGCGCGTTGCTTGATCAACGAGCCAGAGTTATTGATCTTGGATGAACCAACGGCAGGTGTGGATGTCGAATCAAAAGAAGATTTAAGACAATTGCTGATGACGCTTCGATCAGAAAGAAAGATCACCTTGATTTTGGTTACCCACGAATTGGACTTCTTACAGGACAGTTTAGATCAGTTTGTGAAATACGAAGTCAAGGAAGGAGCGTTGGTATCATGTTAGTCTTTGAATTCATGCAACGTGCCTTTCTGGCAGGAGCGATGCTAGCCATTATGATTCCTTTAATCGGTGTTGTCATGGTGAACCGTCGCACAGCTATGATCGGGGACGCCTTGTCCCATACTTCTCTCGCAGGAGTAGCCATCGGTTTGATTGGTGGATTTGATCCTGTGATTGGAGCCATCCTGATTTGTATCCTGTCAGCTTTTAGTATTGAAGGGATTCGCAAGCGCCTACCACAATTTGGTGATATGGCAACGGCAGTCGTGATGAGTATTGGTTTAGGGTTAACCGCTATTCTTGCGAACTTCGCTCCGGGTGGGAATACTTTTGACTCCTATTTATTTGGGAGTATTTCATCGGTGACCAAATTGGATCTAAAAATGACCACGATTGCCTTTGTAGTTGTTGTCGGCTTTTCAATTATTCATTATTCCTCCCTATTGGATTTGGCCATTGATGTTAACCTTTCGCGCTTGGTCGGAGTAAATGTAAAAGTAGTCAATAACTTATTCACCATCTTAGCAGCGATTACGATCGCCTTGTCGACTCGAATTGTTGGCGCGCTACTTGTTTCTTCTTTAATGGTGTTACCAGTGGCTACGGCTTTGATGGTGACAAGGTCCTATCGAACGACTTTGTTGACTTCAGTCCTTCTTGGTTTGATCTACATGGTGGTGGGAATCATTGTGAGTTTCTACTTTGATATCCGACCCGGTGGAGCGATCGTGTTGAATGCTTTAATTGGAATGGCCATTTTTGGCATCATTCGTAAAGCGCGAAATATTCAATCACCCATTCAACGCATTGATATGTAATCAAAGTATGGTGAGATTCTCCATTTCAAGACAAAAGACCATCCAACTGAAAATTGGATGGTCTTTATTTTTTTGCGAATTTAACGCTTTAATCTCAGTTTTCTGAAATTTCTAGAAGTTGATCATGCAAGCTAGTTTCCATGGCTTGCAACTCTTTTTCAGCTTGTCGTCGTTGTAAACGGCCTTGTTCTTGAATGGTAAGGGTTTCTTGAATCGTCTCGATAAGGTTTTCTTGAGTGGTTTTTAAGGCTTCTAAATCGATGACGCCACGCTCTGATTCGTGAGCAGTGTCGATGGCGTTTTGTTTTAGCATTTCAGAATTTCGTGTAATGAGTTGGTTGGTGGTTTCAGACACTTGTCGCTGAGAGATGACCGCTTTTTGTTGACGCAAGAGAGTCAAAGCCAGCATGACTTGATTTTCCCAGAGGGGAATCGCAGTATGAATGGATACCTGGATCTTTTCAGCCAGGGCCTGGTTGGTATCTTGGATCATGCGAATTTGTGGCGCCTGCTGTAAGGTCATTTGACGAACAAGACGCAAATCATGCACGCGTTTGTCTAAGCGGGTGATGAATTGTTGCAGGTCTTGAACTTTTTGGACTTCCATTTGATTCTGTGAAGCTCGGGCGCGCTCAATCACTTCAGGAATTACTTCGTTTTGAAGTTGATCCATTTTAAATTCTCCGGCGGCAATGTAAATGTTAAGAGCCTCAAAGTAATCTTTATTGGTTTGGTAGGCTTCTTCCAGCACTCGGTTACCTTCCAGTAATTCATCTTTTTCACGTTCCAAACGAATGGCTACTTGATCCAATTGCTGACTGATTTTTTGATACTTTGTTTGAGTTTCGGTAATTGACCGCTTAACTTTTGTAAACATTCGCTGGAACAAGTTACGATCGGCGGTTAATTGGCTGGGGTCGGATTCTTGCAGTTGGTTCATCAAATCTGTCAATACGTCACCGACTTCTCCTACATCTTTTAGACGGGTTTGATTTAACATTTGACGGGAGAATTCACTGAGTTTTTCTTGGGCATAGGCACCGTAACTGATCACGCCGGTCATGTTTGTTTCGTCAATTTGCTCCGCCAGTTCTTTGGCTTGTTCTTGACGGCGTTTAGACAAGCGATTCATCATGTTCTCAGTTTGAACCTCTACGTGTGGAATGTTCGCAAGCTCCTGATCAATGGGCGTTGGTTCAAACGGTTGGTTCTTTGAAACGTTGAAGGGATCGCTAATAAGGTCATCAATCGAATCTCTTGGTGAGTCTTCCAATAATTCATCAAATAAATTGTGGGATTCTTTAGTCATTCTGATCCTCCTGCTCTTTTAATAGTTCTTGTAATAAGTCACTGGATGGTCTGTTTTTATAAAGAGAACGATTGGCCAGTTTCACTCGGTCGTCCAATTCGTTCAAGTTGCACTGATGGAAACGGAAGTATTCGTCGGTGATTTGTTCAGCGAGCTGTTCAATGGTCTGAGCACTCTTATCAAGCAAGAGGTAGGTTTCTTTATTTTTGATGGTTAAATCGTTAATCTCGTTATAACTTTGAACCAATTCATTCAATTGCGGCAAATAACGATAGAGGAAATCTCCTGCGACTGCCAACCGTTGAGGTGCCTGGGTGATGGAGTGAAAGAAATCCTGCAAGGTCTTTATTGTTTGATGGCGCTCTTCGATGGCCCGTAAACGAGCTGTTCGTCGAAGACCTTCCTTTAGGAAATAGATATTCTCCAAGGCATCGGCCATTTGTTCACGGAAATGAGAAATTTCTTGATCCGTGAGACCTGCTTTTCGGTATTGGGAGATTTTATCTTTAGAGGCTGATGGGGCTTTTTTGTGTGACCTAAAGACGGTGAGACTTCCTTTCAACAAGCTGTGAATATAGCTAAGGGTCCGTCTGACGGATTTCAACAAAATGGCCCAGATAAAAACACCGGTGTAGACAAAGAGTGTCGCGTCAGGGGGTGATTGGTCTACCATTAACGCGAAAGAGAGTGTGAGATAGGCCAAGAGCCCTAAGTCATAAATGAGATGATCGATGATATTTCCTGAATAGTAATATTTCCTGCGAACAAAGGCCCAAGCCCCGATAGCAATCACTGTCAATACGATGTTTGTGATAAAACTATCAAAGCGACTGTTGGTAAGGAAAGCTGCTAAAATAGGGAGAAAGACGAGGTGCGGCATCAGGCGTCGGGTAATATAAAGCACACTTTGTGGTTGGAAAAGATTGTGGATGGCGGGTTGAGTTCTTTTAATGAATTGGAAACCAATGAAGAGTGTGAGAATTAACAAAATGGAATACATGTTGACCGCTCCTTCCCTTGATGGTTTTATTTTATCATAGGATGAGAAGCTTCAACATCCTACTTGGGACTGATTTAGAGACTAGAACTTGAATTCAGCCGTCAATGTCGATAGAATTTACAATAAATAGGAGGCGATTTTCTTGGATACTCCAGAAAAAGATATAAAATTTATGCAAGACCCTCAATTAATTCGCAGTCGCCAAATTTTTGATGGTGCAATTTTGCGTTTGTACGTGAATGATTTGAAACTCAAAGAGAATGGTCAAATTGTGGAACGGGAATTGATCCATCACCAAGCGGCAGTTGCCATTCTTGCCAATCCCAGTCCTGATGAGGTGATCTTGGTCAAGCAATTTCGCCCGGCAATTGTCCAAGAGGTGTATGAAATTCCGGCAGGCTTGATTGATCGTCAAGCAGAGGATCCCCTGAAGACCGCACAACGCGAATTGGAAGAAGAAACAGCCTATCAAGCAGATACTTGGAAGGAATTGGAAAGCTTTTTTGTTTCTCCAGGATTCTTAGACGAAGAAATCTTTTTATTTCATGCTCAAGATTTGAAAGAAGTCGCTCAACCCCTTGAACAAGATGATGATGAATTTGTAACGGCACATATTTTCAGCCGTCAAGAAATCAAAGACATGTTGAAGAATAAAAAAATCATAGACTTAAAGACGCTTTACGCCCTCAGGTACTGGCTCAGTTTAGGAGGCAATTAACATGAAATTACATCGCGACACAGACCACCATCATCCTGACGATCATTTTGATGAGAATACATTGGACAAACCTAATCTGAAGGATCACATTCAGCAGGTGGGGAATGTTTACCGCGGCGATGACCAAAGACGTGCGCAATACAGTGGCAGCATTAACAATTTTTTGACCAAGGGGATTGTTATTGTGGGCATTCTGCTTGTGGTTGTTTTCATCATTGCATTTTTACTCTAAAGGAAAGGGATATTAAATGATCGGAATTATAGGAGCCATGGAAGTTGAAATCGAGCAACTTCGAAGCGAGCTCATCAATGAAAAAATCCACCATGTGCATGGCTTTGATTTTTACCTGGGAAACCTTTTGGGAGAAGAAGTGGTCATTGTTCAATGTGGGATTGGGAAGGTAAATGCGGCCATCAGCACCACCTTATTGATTGAAAAGTTTCAAGTCTCTTACCTGATCAATACGGGTGTAGCGGGAGCTTTGGATCCAGCTTTAAGGGTGGGAGACATTGTTCTGGCGGATGCATTGTCCTACCATGACGTGGATGTAACTGGCTTTGGTTATGAGTACGGGCAACTTCCGGACATGCCCGCAAATTTCTACTCAGATTCCATCCTGTTACGAGCTTTACAAAACGCTGCCCGTGTGGCTGGCGTTGAGCCAGTTATCGGACGCATCGTCAGTGGTGATCAATTCGTCGAATCTCAGCAAAGGATCGAAGCCATTAAGGAACATTACCCACGGGCGCGAGCTGTCGAAATGGAATCTGCAGCAATTGCTCAAACGGCCCACCGCATGGGTGTTCCCTTTGCCATTGTTCGATCTATCTCGGATGGCGCTAATGATGATGCGGTTAGCACTTATGATGAATTTGTTCAAGAAGCGGGCTTAATGTCCGCCAATATTATTCGCCATTTAATCATGGGTTTTGGGTAACTCTTCGAAAAGTGTTCCTTCTTATCATGATTCAGCTAGAAGGGTGGGAGAGTATGCATGAAGAAAGTATGGAAAGGTATTAGCGTGGGAGCCCTTGGTCTCTTAGTTTTCGACTTGGTCTATCGGTGGATGAATCGTTACGACGCCAAAGACGCCTTTGAGGAAGATTTGAACACAGAACAAGCCTTGCTTGATCTACAATGGGTAAGTGAGAAGGACTACCCTCAACAGATGACCGAACAGGTATTGCCTTATTTGGAAAAGCGCATCCTTCGGCGCGATTATTTACTGGTCCAAAATGATCGGTTGGCCTATGTACATTATGCCCCGAAAAGGATCCAACAAACAGTGGTCATCACCCACGGTTTCAATGAATTCAAAGAACGCTACCTCGAACTCATTTATTACTTTCTACAAAGCGGCATTGAAGTCTTTGTGTATGATTTGCACGGTCACGGCGAATCACGCAAAGATTTATCCAGTAGTTTGATCAATGTGAATAATTACCAGGTATACGTTGATGACTTGCACCAATTTATGCACCAGGTTGTTCTTAAAGAACGGGCACAAGAGGCTCCTCTCGTTTTATTTGGACATTCCATGGGAGGAGCCATTGTGTCCAAGTACCTCATGGATTACCCTCAGATGGCTACAGGCTTGATTTTAAATGCGCCCATGTTCTCAGTCATCACTGAAAAAGTCCCCCTATCTTTAACCCATGCTTTCACATTAGGGGCGGATGTGATCGGTAAAGACCAATCCTATTTCTATCCAATGACTGCCTATGATCCGGACCTTCATTACGATTTCACCATGAAATCTGGGGCCAATATTCGTGAAAACTACTACCAACACACCAAATTACGCACTTATCAAACGCCAACTTGGGGAGGTAGTTACCGATGGTTGCGACAATCCATTGAGCTCAGTCATGCAGTCAGTAAACATCAAGAATTGCGCAGTTTGGATCTACCCACCCTGCTCTGGCGGGCGGAGAACGATCATTTAGTGAATAAAAAAGGGATCCAACAAGCAACGAATTATCTCCCACAGGCGCGCACAATTTGCGTCCCAGAAGGAAGACATAACCTGTTCTTGGAAAGTGACTGCTATTTGTACCCTTATGTGAGTGAAACGATTCGATTTATTCAAGATTTGACATTATAAGAAAGAGAAAGGTAGGGAAAAGATGAGCCAGACCATTACCGATCATTTGAAAGAAGCTTTGAATCAACTGGTTGACGATGATGAACAAACCGTCGAAGAAAATTTCATCCACCAATTGGATGATGAGACTGTCCAGATAAATGAAAAGACTTATAGAATTGCGATTAATTATCGGGAAGGATTCGATGTAGTGGCTTTTAGAGGTCGCTATGAAGAGTTTTTCACAAAGTTCGATTTTATTGTGGGGGATTGGGCCCATGATCAATTGAGACTTAAAGGTTTCTATCAACTACAAACGAAAGGAGTCCCCAGGGATCAAACCATTGACTTCTTGGAGGATTACATCAAAGAATATTGCAGATATGAAGCGAAATATTTCGTCCTTGGGACGAATCAAGCCTTGGAGGAATTTCAAAAAATTGAAAATGAGGGCCGTTTAATGAGTATCGGTGGCAACATTCATGCCCAAAAGCAATCGTCACGTCCTAACCATCGCCGTCGCCGCCGCAACTCCTCACGCAATCGTCGCAGAAATCACAAAAATCAATTTGTCATTAAGAAGCGACCAGACCAATGATCAAGATTCGATTTCAACAAGGAATGGCAGGAATCGGAATTATTCTTTCAAGTTTCTTACTCGCTGTTTCCTCAACGATTGTGCTAGCTCCTTGGATTTATCAAGGCTTGATTTCAATACTAAAACTTGAATCCATTTCAGGATTGACGGCGGATCAATTGCAGGTGAACTTCAAATCTTTGATGGGCTACCTGACCAACCCTGCGATCCATTCTTTAGAATTGCCTGATTTTCAGTCTTCACCAGGGGCCTTGCAGCATTTTGAAGAAGTAAAAGTCATTTTTTTATTGGTCTTCATTTTTGGGTTTCTCGCTTTTATAGGTTCAGCATTCATTTGTCGTTGGTTGCGCAAGAAGCGTTTTCGTTTAGTGATGGATCCTTGGCTTCGTTTAGGACAGATAATGCCTTTGCTGGTGCTGTTTGTGGCACTCATTGCTTTTGATCGGTTGTTCCTCTTCTTGCATCAAGTTCTTTTTAATAATGACTTATGGCTGTTTGATCCAGTGACAGATCCTGTAATCACAGTGTTACCCGAAGAGTTATTCTTAGTTTATTTAATTGCGATTATTTTAATTTATGAAATAATTCTTTTTGTTTATCGAATGGTTATTTTACGCAAATAAAAAATCTAGGTATTTTAAATACCTAGATTTTTTGTTTGATATCCTTAATGATTGTCGACGTCTTGACGGGCAGGTTGGGCATGGGCAATCCGACTGGCGGCGGCCGCAGCAAGAGCAGCAATGATGTCGTCGATGAAGGTGTTGCATCGCTCAGGTTTTTCTTCATCCATTTCAGCGACAATGCCCATTTTGACTTTATCCACGTATCCAAAATTGGTAAGTCCGATGGATCCATAGATGTTGGTAATGGACAGGGCCAAAATTTCATCCACCCCGTACAAGCCTTCATCATGCATGAGAACTTCCGTTAAGATGGGAGAAAAGCTCCCTTTTTCGGTGGCGATATCAATTTCAATGGCGGTAATGACGCCGTATTGGACTTCTCGTTTTGAAAGGACATGGCGAACGTTCCTGCAACATTCTTCCAAGGTGATTTCGGGAATATAAGGTTGCTGAAGTTCCAAAACAATTTCTGCAATGTCTTCAATGGATACTCCGCGTTTCTCCAACAAGTGAAGGGCGTGTTCTTCTAAAAGATCTAGCTTGATTAGTTTTTCGTGACGTTTTTGGCTCATGGAAACTCTCCTTAGATTAAACTGGTACTGTGCATGGTGGGTTGGATGTTGTCAGGGTCTTTATAAACCAAAGCGTTGTTTACGGCTTGAGGCGCCTCTCCAAAACCTGAAGCAATAATTTTCACTTTTCCGGGGTAATCCGCGATGTCTCCAACTGCAAATACACCGGGAATGTTTGTTTCATATTGTTGATCCACCAGAATGCTGTTGCGTTCAATGTCTAATCTCCACTGGGCAATTTGACCAATGGAAGAGACGAAACCATAACTGACAAGAACGTGATCCACGTCGATGTCTTGGTATTCCACGCTGCGTGGTTTGTTCAAACGAACACCGGTTAATACCTTGCCGTCCCCCAATATCTTAGAGGGCACGTAAGGAGTGAAGATCTTGACGGAGGAATTTTGCAATTGAGCCACCGAATGTTCCATGGCTCGAAATCTGTCGCGACGGTGGACCAAAATAACTTCTTCGGCGAGTGGCTCTAAAGTTAACGCCCAATCTACCGCAGAGTCTCCACCGCCAAAAATAGCGACTCGCTGATCAATAAATTGTTCAATGTTGTTGGCATAGTAATGGAGTTGTTTTCCTTCATAAACGTCTGCGTCCTCGATGGGCAAGCGGCGAGGTTGAAAGGCACCATTTCCGGCAGCGATAATGACGGAACGGGCGTAGTACTTATTTTTTTGCGTCGTCACTTCAAAGGAAGGTCGCTCCGGATGGTCGTTTAGGCGACGCAGCTCCAAAGCTTCTTCTCCCAAACCAAACTTGGTGTCGAAACGATTGAGTTGTTCAATGAGACGCTCTCCTAGATCCTTGCCAGAAATTTTCGGATAGGCGGGAATGTCGTAAATAAGTTGTTCAGGATAGAAATGGGTAGGTTGTCCGCCTAGAGCTTCCAAACTATCAAGCAGGGTGACCTTTGCTTGGCGCAAACCTGCATAGAACGCAGTAAAAAGTCCAACGGGTCCGCCACCGATAATTAAGATATCTGCCATTTCTTGATCTGTTATCTTCATACAATCACTCTTTCTGTTTGCGCTTCAGTTACCATTATCATACCTCAAACCGAAGAATGGATCGACAAAACAAGTCCATAAAAAGTAACAAGAAGTACTTATAGATTCTCTTAAAAGAATGAGTGGTGTTTGAGAGAAGATTGCGGTAAAATGAATACAATGAGAGTACTATTAGGAGGGTTTTAATGAGTGAATTTCCACAATTAGATCGGAATCATTTAACAACCGATGCTGTTATTCATACAAACAAGGGGGACATTTCCCTTGCTTTATTTCCAGAACAGGCACCAAAAACTGTCGAAAACTTCGTTGAATTATCAAAGAAAGGTTATTATGATGGGGTGGTTTTCCACCGCGTCATTAAAGACTTTATGATCCAAGGGGGAGACCCGACTGGAACCGGAATGGGCGGAGAGAGTATTTACGGAGGACCTTTTGAAGACGAGTTCGTATCCAATCTCTTTAACTTCAAAGGTGCTCTATCCATGGCAAATGCTGGACCAGGAACGAATGGGTCCCAATTTTTCATTGTCACTGCTGATCATGTACCTGCCCAGATGCTGGGACAATTGGAAGGTGCCGGATTCCCGGAAGAAGTCGTCGAAGCCTATGCAAATCGCGGAGGAACTCCCTGGTTGGACCAGCGTCATACTGTGTTTGGACAATTAGTTGCAGGACAAGAGACTCTTGATGCGATTGAAAGTGTCCCAACCAACGCTCAGGATAAGCCTTCGGAAGGCATTATCATTGAATCCATCACTATCAACGAGTAAGTAGGAGAATCCTGATGAAAACAAACTACAAAATTGGAGACGTGGTCACAGGAACTGTCACTGGCATCCAACAGTATGGTGTTTTTGTCAAATTATCTGGGGAAGAACAAGGACTGATTCACATTTCGGAATTCAGACACGGTTATGTCAATAATCTATCTGAGTTGGTGAAAGTCGGCGACGAGATTCAAGTGAAAATCATCGATGTGGACGAGTTTACCCATAAAATAAGTTTGTCTACCCGTGCACTCCAACCTCTTCATGTGCCAGCTTACCCAAGAAGAATCCGTCACCGCCCCAAACGACATCTTCCCAATATTGGATTTTCGACCTTGGCGCGGAAACTTCCGGATTGGATCGATGAAGCGATTCAAATGATCGTCGAAGACCGATTTAATATTTTAGACAAAAAAAAGGAGAAGTACCATGACTAAAGTAACCTTAGATTATTCCAAAGCTCTTGATTTTTTTGGTGAACACGAATTGGAGCAAATCAAACCTGCCATTCTAGCAGCTCATGAAGAACTTCATAACAAAACAGGTGCCGGCAATGATTTTTTGGGGTGGTTGGACTGGCCTGAAGTTTACGACAAAGAGGAGTATGAGCAAGTCAAACAAGCGGCAGAGAAGATTAAACAAGACTCTGACGTTTTAGTTGTGATTGGAATCGGCGGGTCCTACCTTGGGGCACGCGCCGCGATTGAATTTCTAAACAATTCATTTTATAACATCCAAGCAGGTCGCAAAGGACAGCCTCAAGTATTCTTTGCAGGAAACAGCATCAGCTCTACCTATTTGCATGATCTTATCGAATTGATTGGTGATAGAGATTTCTCTGTGAACGTCATTTCGAAATCAGGCACAACGACAGAACCAGCCATTGCTTTTAGAGTTTTCAAAGAGCTGCTTATTAAGAAATATGGTGAAGAAGGTGCGCGTGAACGTATTTATGCGACCACGGATGCAGCCAAGGGAGCCATGCGCGAAGAAGCAGATAAGGAAGGGTATCAAACCTTCGTTATTCCAGATGCCATTGGTGGACGTTTTACTGTCCTAACACCGGTCGGGTTATTGCCAATTGCAGTAGCGGGTGGAGATATCGATGAATTGATGGCAGGTGCCTTGGACGGCATGAAGGCTTATGGTGTTGAAGATTTAGACAATAACGCCGCTTATCAATACGCAGCGGTTAGAAACCTCTTCTACCGAAAAGGTAAATCCATGGAAATTCTGGTGAATTATGAACCAGGATTACAATTCTTCGCAGAATGGTGGAAACAATTATTTGGCGAGTCTGAAGGAAAAGATCAAAAAGGTCTATATCCAGCCAGTGCCAACTTCTCAACAGACCTGCACTCATTGGGGCAGTACATCCAAGATGGTCAGCGTTTAATGTTTGAAACCGTCTTAAAGGTTGACAATCCAAGATACGACATTGAAATCCCACGCATGGATTCAGATTCAGATGGTCTGCAGTATTTAGAAGGAGAAACCATCGACTTCGTCAATACGAAAGCTTTTGAAGGAACCGTTCTTGCTCACACAGATGGTCAGGTTCCAAACCTAGTCATCCACATTGATGCGATGGACGCACGTACCTTGGGCCAATTGATCTACTTCTTCGAAATCGCAG
>CALYPW010000010.1 GCA_945278685.1 uncultured Dolosicoccus sp. | reverse complement strand
TAAAGGTGTTTAACAACATTAATGAAGTATTAAAAAATGATAATATTCAGTTGATGTAAAGCGAAACTTTTCAAGGTCGACAATTATATAAGTTAACAAGTATAGTTGAGGATAGATTGATTTCAAGTTATACTGAAGAGATAAAACAGAAATTTAGTTCAGTATATATAGATTCACAGGTTGAAATAATGCTAGAAAATATTGAAGAGAACCCTCATGTAGCGATTGGAAAATCAAAAGAATTAATTGAGTCCTGTTGTAAGACTATATTAGATGAACTAAAAGTAAAATATAATAAGAACATAGAGTTCACTCCACTATATAAAAGTGTATTAAAAGAGTTAGGATTATCTGCACAAAAACAAAATAAAGAAACCCAATCAGGATTGATATCAGCTAAAATATTAGGTAATTTAAGTGGTATATCACAATCAATGGCTGAATTGAGAAATGCTTTTGGAAGTGGGCATGGTAAAACAAAAACGTTTGTTTCACTTCCACCAAGATATGCTAGATTAGCTGTTGGAACTGCTACATCTGTTGTTTATTTTTTATGGGAAACTTATCAAGAGAGAACCTCAAGTTTTTAAGTTATCGCGATTGAAGACCGTTTGAATAATGAGCTAATTATGATACTCAAAAGAAGTTATAGAATAATCCTGCACCGTACCAAATAGCTAATAGATTTTATTACCTATCGATGATACGGACATTCTTATCACAAATAAACAAGGAGAATATAGATGAAAATAGCTGTTTACTGTGGATCTCGGGAAGGAACGAATTTTCAGATCATTCAAAAAGCCAAAGAATTAGGAAAGTGGATTGGAGAAGAAGGACACACTCTGGTCTATGGTGCTTCTGCCAAAGGATTGATGGGGGCCGTTGCGGATGCTGTTCTTGAAGCAGGTGGAAAGGTGATCGGAATTATTCCTGAATTTCTCACCGATGTTGATCCAATTCATTCGGGTTTAACCCAGTTAGAAATAGTGGAGGATATGTCCTGTCGAAAGAAACGAATGATTGATCTAGCGGATGTCGCCATTGCAATTCCTGGAGGGCCAGGCACTTTGGAAGAAATCTCAGAGGTAATTTGCTGGAGCATCATTGGGCATACCGATACCCAAGCCATTACCTATAATATGGAAGGGTTCTATGATCCTTTGCAAGCAATGTACCAACAAATGGTTAAGTATGGTTATCTCTCACAAGAGGCCCATGAAGCCATTCATTTCGCAACAAGTATGGGTGACGTTGAACGCCTGATTAAAGTGGGACAAAATGAAAAACGCGAGGTGAAACATCCATGAAACGATTCCAACAATTTCTAGGTTTGCTGGTTGTTTGCTTTTTTCTAGTGGCCTGTCGGGAAGTAAAAGAAGGAAAGACCGACTTCTTTAACAGTGTCTATTATTCCTCGTCGGAAACAACAGTTGCACAGCTGCAAGCCTTCGTCGGTGGAAACTATCAAGAATCGGAAGAAACGATTCAAGGAGAGACATTCACGAAGTATGAATTTGATAAAGGTTGGTTGGTATACGAAAACGATCGAGGAAAGACGGCAGCCGCCTTTCCGCTTCATCAAACCTTCAATCGTCAAGAACTGGATGATTTATTAGTGGATTTCGATATTGTGGCCGATGATTTAGAAACCTTCGATCACCACAGTTATGAAGGGGATTACTTCCTTGCAGAGTCCAACAATAGCAACGTCTACCGTCTTTATTTAGAAGAGCTGGAAGAAGGTACTTATCGCTTTGCTGCTTTGTATAATTTAGCGATCATCAAAGAAATCGAAGCGACGGGTTATCCTGAATAAAGAAAAAAGTCGAGCGCGATGCTCGGCTTTTTTTAGAACTTTCGCTCTGGATCTTGCAGATATTTGATTTCTTCTGGGGTCGATGAGCGACCCAGTGCATCGTTTCTTCCAGGAAAGCGTCCAAATCTTTCGATAACTTCTTGGTGAAGTTTCGCGAAATAGAGAATCTCATCATCCTCGAGTTCTTTGAATAAGGACACTGCGATGGTCTGCATTGCGGAAGACTCAGCGTGCATAAACGGCATGAGGGCAAATTGCTTTTCTTTCTGGTTGAATTGATCGTAATCTTTGTGATGATAAAGTTCTTGGGCCAATACCAGGGCAGCAAGATCCTGGGTGAAACTTTCTGGACAGCCGCGTTGCAGGTTGCGGGAAAATTGGTCTAAAACAATAATTTCCGCTAATCGACCTTCGGCTGACGTCCGCCACGAAGACAGAAGTCCTTGGCACCCTGCCTCCCAGGTATCGTAAAAATTGTCGCGAATCTTTTGGTCGAAAGCGTCATTGCTTGCGAACAATAAATCTGCATGAACAGGATCAAACCAGAAATCGAGCACTTTTTGGGCGTCGGCAATCGTCATATTGAATCACATCCTTGACTGCAGTGTATCATTCATATAGAAAGAGACACACTGAAATGCTTCAAAGAAAAAGTTGAGGATAAAATAGCAGTTTTTCTAGAAAATGTTTGTTAGAATTAAGAAAAGATTGAGAAAAGAAGTGAAATCATGAAACGTTGGTCCTACATATTCAAAGAGATTGTCTCCTATGTACTAATGATTGTTGTTGTCTTTGGGGTCGTGAAGTTGACCAACACGTACATTGCTGCTCAGGTCAAGGTTGACGGGCGATCCATGGATTACTCCTTGCAAGACGGGCAGCGCTTGATTGTGTCGAAGTTCAGTGAGCCAGAACGCTTCGATATCGTCGTTGTCCCTGCTCCTGAGGATCCCGAGCGTTTGTATGTTAAGCGACTGGTGGGCATGCCAGGAGATGAATTGTTATTTATCGGTGATCGGTTAATTATCAATGGAGTAGAAACTGTTGAGCCCTATCTGGCGCAAAAACAAGGAGAAACAGTGGGGAATTTCACCAGAGATTTTACCTTGGTGGAAGCGACCGGTAGCGTGGTAGTGCCCGAGGGCATGATTTTCGTCCTCGGCGACAACCGTCAAAACTCTTTGGACAGCCGAGATTTTGGATTCTTGCCACTGGATGACGTTTTTGGCGTGGCTAAGTTCAGTGTGTGGCCATTTTCAACGTTTGGCAAGTTGCCAGATTATGATTTGGATGGGACGGGTCATATCCAAGAACACTGATTGACAAGTGTTTTTTCATAGGTATAATAAATGACAGACAGATAGACAAGTAGCGCTCGGCGGGGTTACAGAGAGAAATGGCTTGCTGGAACATTTCACCTTTAGAAGCGTCGAACCTCCTATCATTGAGCGTATGGGTCGCCTCCTTATCGGCGAAGAGTCGGTCAACACATAATTGTTGACAACGAAGGTGGTACCGCGGAGAGTTTTAAAAGCTGTTCTTCGTCCTTATTTGAAGGATGGAGAACAGCTTTTTATATTTATAGGAGGATTTATTTAATGGTAAGGCGAAAAGAAGATTTTTCAAGATGGTATATCCAGACCATTCAACAAGCGGATTTAATGGATTATTCACCGGTGCGTGGATGTATGATCTTCAAGCCGAATGGTTATGAGATTTGGGAGCATATTCAAGATGAGTTCAACCGCAAATTCAAAGCGGAAGGTATCCGAAATGCCTATTTCCCAATGTTGATTCCTGAGTCTTTCTTTGAAAAAGAAAAAGATCACATTGAAGGGTTCAGTCCTGAATTACCATGGGTTACTGAAGCAGCAGGAGAAAAGTTGGAAGAACGTTTGGCGCTCCGTCCAACCTCCGAAACAATTATTGGAGATGCCTACAGCCGCTGGATCCAATCTCACCGTGATTTACCCTTAGAAATTAACCAATGGGCCAACGTTTTCCGATGGGAAATGCGTACACTGCCATTCTTGAGAACTTCTGAGTTCTTATGGCAAGAAGGACATACCGTCCATGCGACGGCTGAAGAAGCCAAAGAGCGTACCATGAGAATGCTGAAGATCTACGAAGAAACGGTCGAAGATCTATTAGCACTTCCTGTTTTTTCTGGAGAAAAGACACCGTCTGAGCGATTTGCTGGTGCAGAAAGAACTTATTCTATCGAAGCGATGGTTCAAGACGGTCGTTCGATTCAAGCTGGAACTTCTCATTACATGGGCACACGTTTTGCAGAAGCCTTCGACATTCGTTACTTGAATAAAGAAAACAAGCACGTCCATGCCTATACAACTTCTTGGGGAGTTTCTACACGTCTGATAGGAACATTGATCATGATGCACGGGGACGATCAAGGATTGGTTCTGCCACCAAAGATTGCT
This sequence comes from uncultured Dolosicoccus sp., assembly GCA_945278685.1. Classification (GTDB taxonomy): domain Bacteria; phylum Bacillota; class Bacilli; order Lactobacillales; family Aerococcaceae; genus Dolosicoccus. The sequence goes on along the minus strand of CALYPW010000010.1, from coordinate 18,234 downwards.
CCTCAGCAAGTCATCTTGATTCCAGTGGGACCATGGCAGAAGAACCCAGCGATCATGGAAAAGATTGAAGAGTTTAATAAAGCCTTGAAAGATCGCGGTTTTCGAACAGTCATTGATGATACAGACCACTCACCAGGTTACAAATTCAACGAATGGGAACTGCGCGGAGCACCATTACGCATTGAGTTAGGGCCACGTGACTTGGAGAATGATCAAGCCTTGATCAAGCTTCGTGACGAGGAAGAGAAATTGACGGTTGACCTTGATCAAGTGATCGAGACGGTTGAAGAAGAATTAGACAAGATGCAAACACGTCTTCTCGAAAAAGCGCGTCAAATGAACAAAGACAACTGTTACACAGACATCGATACTATGGACGAGCTTAAAGCTCACATTGAAGCCAAACAAGCCGAAGGTGACCATCCTGGATGGGTACTGGCAGGTTGGGACGGCACCGAAGAAACAGAAGCGTTCATTCAAGAAGAAACAGGTTTTACAACCCGTAACATGCCTTTTGAAGGTCAATTTGAAAAGAAGGCGACATGTATTGTAACAGGCAAGCCTGCCAAAGAAACAGTTTGGTTAGCGCGCGCCTACTAAGAAATATTAATAAACAAGGGACTGGCAACAATCCCTATTGTTAGGCAGTGAAGGAGGAAACCATGGAATCCATCGCCAAGAAAAACATCCGCCATTTATCAGTGTTTGATCCAGGTCCGAGCGAGCAAGCGCTGAAAGAAAAATATTCCTTGCAGACCTTGACTCGCCTTTTTATGAATGAAAATGTGTATGGGTGCTCCCCTAGGGTACTCCAAGCTTTGCGGGAGGTAACCCCCCAAGATTTGGCGGTCTATCCCAGTGCCCGAACGGATCAATTGCGTCAGGCTTTGGCAAGGAAGCACCAGGTCGATCCTGAATCCATTGTGATGACCAATGGGTTGGATGAGATGATATTGCTACTGGCACGCACATTCATTGAAGAGGGAGATGAGGTCCTCGGGCACACGCCAACATTCCCCGAGATCTATTCCCAGGCTCGCGTGGATGGAGGCATTCCTGTAATGATTCCAGACAAAGGACAGAACATCGATTGGGATGGCATGCTTCAAGGAATCAGTTCCCGCACCAAAATGATTTATTTGTGTAATCCGAACAACCCCACAGGTAGACTTTTGCCCTTGGAAGAAATTCGTGACTTTTTAGAACACGTGCCCGAGGATGTGTTAGTCGTCATCGACGAAGCCTATATGGAATATACCCAAGATCCTCAAAGCTCCACAGCACTGCCCTTGGTTGAAGAGTATCCACAGGTGGCTGTCATGCGTACTTTCTCAAAGGCCTATGGTGTGGCCAATGCGCGGGTGGGCTTTGGTGTCTTTTCGCCCAAGCATCTATCTGCCATTGATGCCGTGCGACTTCCTTTTAACTTCAATACCTTGAATGAGAAGATGGCGATCGCAGCTTTGAAAGACGAGGATTTTTTGGAGGAAACTCGCAAACTTAATGAGGCAGAAAAGCGTCGATGGGAAGAATTTTTAACGACTCAAGGTTTGGATTATCATCCGTCCGCTACTAACTTCTTGTTTATTCATGTGCCACGAGCAGAGGCTCTGGTTCAAAAAGCTTTGGAAGCAGGCTACCGTATTATTACCCATAGCTATGAAGATCATGTGCGCCTAACTTTACCCGCAGCATCGGACGGTGTTGTTTTAAGAGAATTATTTAAAAACCATTTGAAGAACTAAAGCACAAAGAAAAACGATCACCACACAAAGGTGATCGTTTTGTTTTAGTAGAAGATATGGATCAAGAGAATGGCGACAAGTATCACGGCCGACCAGGTAATGCCACCTAGAAGAATCGGTCGAAAACCAGCCTTTTTGAATTGGGACCCTTCGATGGTTAAACCAATGGCAACCAGTGCGGCAGTCATAACGATTTTGGAGAGGTCTTTGATTCCTGTCACAAATGTCTCTGGGAGCGGAAGAAGGGTTGCTAGAAGGATGCTTGCCAAGAAACCATAAATAAAGCTTGTCACCAATCTGATGACAACCTTGAAACTAATTTTCTGATTTGAGTGAACAACCGATCGACGGATTTGCCACAATAAAAGGATTAGACTGACCGGAACGATAAGCACCGTCCGTACCAATTTCGTAATGGTTGCGATATCCCCGGCAACATCGCTATGCTCAAAGCCAGCAGCCACGACCGAAGAGGTATCATTGATCGCGGCCCCTGCGAAGATACCGAACTGAAGGGCGGAGTAATGCAAGAGTTCGCCTAAAAAAGGAAAAACAAACAAAGCCAAGAGGTTGTACCAGAAGACGGTGGTCAAGGACATGGCGATGGCATCGTCCTCAGCATCAATAATAGGAGCAGCCATTGCGATGGCCGATCCGCCACAAATGGCCGTCCCCATACCTAAAAGCAGGCGGGTATCTTCGTCGACTTCATCCATCGGCCCACAATTTGAACCACCAGAAAAGAGGTAACGACAACCCCTAAAGTCACTCGCAAGGACTCCAACCCGACACCCGTAAGGGTATTGAGAGAAAGGGTCAGTCCCAGCAAAACAATGGCAAGTTTCAAGAGAAAGCTTCCAAGGTGCTTCATCATGGATAGGTCGTAATGGCTACGAAGGAAAGATCGGTGAGCGAGGATCATTCCCAGAACGATGGCCGTGGTGGATGGACCAAGTATTGGAAAGAGGTTCCCAACGAAGAAAGCACTCGCCGTCACACCGGCGACTATGAGCAAAAGTTTCCGACAGGTCATAGAATCATCCTTTCCAAAAACTCGTCATCGGTTGTTTGTATCATAAGAAAAAAACCAAAGATGTGCCAAAATTAAGAAAACAAAAATCTGGAACCTAGGTTCCAGATTACTGATGGATTTAAGCATCCCCACGCTCTTCGCGCTTATCATGAATTTCGTCAGCCAATTTGTCTTGGTCTTTTAAAGCAGCTTTCATGTCTTGCTTATGATCAAAGCGTTCTTTAGAGCGTTTGGCTTTATCGCCTAGATCGTCAAAGAAATCTTTGGTCTTTTCACCGGCTTCTTTGACCTTTTCGCTGGCCTTATGGGTTTTCTCTTTGACCATTTCGCTGGCCTTATGGGTTTTTTCTTTGGCCTTGTCAATGTCGTCTTGGTAATCTTCTTTGACATGCTTGGCCTTGTCTTTAAGATGTTCCCATTCTTCTTTGATTGTATCCGTCATTTCGTTCCACCCAGCCTTGGTAGATTCAGCGACGCTTTTGGTCTCTTTTTTTGTTTCATCCCAGGCTTCTTGTGCATCTTCTTTGAGTTTGTGAGCACCAACTTTCGCTGCTTCATTGACTTCTTCAACTTTATGTTTCACAGCTTCTTTTCGCCCTTCTTTGGCTAATTCTTTATCGTCTAGGGCTTCGCCAAAAGCAATCTTTGCATCTGTCAGAGTCTCTTTACGAAGATCTTTGTCAGTCATTGCAGACACCTCCTTAATTTCTACCATCATCGTAACAAACTCTTAGAGTGAACAAAAGGAAAACGCTGTGTCCCAATGGGTTTATTTTATTCATTTTTTCCATAAGGTTGTCCAAGAACACTTATGATATAATGACGGATGATTATACATAGAAAGGTGAGGGCTATGAAGCAACTTGGAGTTTCGACATCAACGGATACCTTAAGTCTGGCGGTGTTCGAAGAAAATCAATCATTGGCCAGCGTCACGTTGAATAGTCGGCGCAAGCATGGCGAGCTTTTACTAGAGGCCATTCACGACCTATTAAAGCACATGAGCTGGTCAGCCACTGATTTAGATGAAATTTATATCGATATAGGGCCGGGTTCTTATACTGGTTTGCGAATAGGAGTGACCATGGCCAAAACATGGGCTTTTGCCAATGAAGTAGCGATTTATTCATTGTCGTCCATGGCGCTACAGGCCAGTAATTTGATTGATACCCCTAGAGCCAACGATCTCGTTGTGTCCTTGATGGATTCAAGACGAAATACTGCTTACACGGGTGTTTACGAAATTTGCGATGGGAAAGTGCGTGAGCGGATTCCCGATCAACATGTGGAGTGGGAAAACTTCTTAGAGGATATCCATGACCAATTGGAAGATCATTCTGGAGTGACCTTCGTTGGAGATAAGATCGATGAATTCGTTGAACAGTTCCGAGCAAGGTATCCTCGAGTTTCCGTCACCGACTTACAAGGTTGGCAGAGTCTTCCACAGGTTGATCGCTTGTTCTTAACGCCTTATCACCAGGTAGAGAATCCAGAAATATTAGCTCCAAATTATGCCTTGGAAACATTGGCGGTTCGCGAGTGGGCGGCGCGTGAACATGTTGATTTGACGAAGGAAGATGAAAGTGGTTATGTGGACCGTGTTTGACCAATTGAAAAATTGGTTCGGGACGTTTCAAAGGGCTGTTCCTCTTGGAATGACCTTAATGGAAGTGTTGGATTTATCCGTAGGTATGTTCGATCATTCGCACTACCAGGTGCGCTTTGCTGCGCAGAATGACTACCATTGGCTCATTGAGTTGCAGAAACTTTGTTATGAAGGGAAAGTCTTGTGGGACTGCCAGGATTTTATAATGGAACGACACCGTAATCCTCTGGCTCTTCATATCTTGATAGAAGAGCGCGAAAGCGGGAAAGTGGTAGCTGCTATTACTGGCAGGTTTGAAAAGCGTCACAGTCATGTGAGCCATTTGATGGTCCATCCCAATTGTCAACGAATAGGTTTAGGAAGACATTTGCTGGAATTATGGTTGTCTCAAAGCCAAGCCTACGGATTATCTTATGTGACCTTGGAAGTTCCAAGAACGAATCGGCCTGCAAGGCAACTCTACGAACAAGCAGGATTCCACATCCAAAAAATTGTTCACCGTTATTATGAAACAGGTGAGGATGCCTTGTACATGCAACGTATCCTCTGATGGAAGAAGGGAAAAAACTATGGATTCAGATGCGAAAGTTTGGGAATTAACAGTTGTTCCTTTTAAAGGATTCTTATTGCCGGATCATCTTCAAGAAGAAATTGTTGCTCTCAATGAACAGGCCTTTAATTGGAGTGAGACTTTTACCCGCAATGATATTGCCAATAACTGTTGTGAGTATTATGTCTTATTCAACGGTTCGATCATGTTAGGTTATGTCGGTTTACACTTTTTAGACGAGGAAGCGACCATTAACACCTTCTTCATCGATCAAGAATTGCGCGGACAGGGCATGGCGACCTTGTTGGGACGCTACGTTGTTGATCAACTCAGACAAAGAGGGGTCCGCCATCTCTTCTTGGAAGTTCGTCATAGTAACGAAGCCGCCATTCATTTGTATAAGAATTTGGGATTCGAAACCTTGGTGGTTCGTTCCAATTATTATTCCAATCCCACCGAAGATGCTCTGATTATGCAGCAAGCTTTACTGATGAACGATTAAGTGAAAGGAGCTCAGTGATGACAGATCAAAAAAATAGTCTGCTCTTAGCCATTGAATCCAGTTGTGACGAAACCAGTGTGGCCCTTATCCAAAATGGCCAGAAAATCTTATCTAACATTGTGGCTTCTCAAGTTAAAAGTCACCAGCGTTTCGGTGGCGTGGTTCCAGAAGTGGCTAGTCGCCATCATGTGGAACAGATCACCCTCGTGTCTCGTCTCGCCTTAGAAGAAGCGCAAGTGACGGTTGATGAGATTGATGCGATTGCGGTGACCCAGGGACCAGGATTGGTAGGAGCACTTCTGGTTGGACTGACCGCCGCCAAGACTCTGTCTCTTGTATGGCAAAAACCCTTGATTGCTGTGAATCACCTTGCCGGTCATATTTATGCGACTCAATTGCAGACCCCTTTGAAATTTCCGCTACTGGCTTTAATCGTCAGTGGTGGCCATACTGAATTGGTCTACATGGCCCAAGATGGATCCTATGAAATAATCGGGGAAACCCACGACGATGCGGTCGGAGAAGCTTATGACAAAGTGGGGCGATTGTTGGATCTTCCTTATCCTGCCGGTAAATATTTGGATGAACTGGCTCAAGAAGGAGAAGAGACTTATGAGATTCCTCGAGCCATGATTCAAGAGGACAATCTGGATTTTAGTTTCAGTGGGATGAAGAGTTCCGTCATGAACACGGTTCATAATGCTCAACAGCGTGGCGAGATCATTCGCTCGGCAGACTTGGCAACCAGTTTTCAACGAGCGGTTGTAGATGTACTTGTGACAAAGACACGCAAAGCCTTCGAAGAATACCAAGTTCAACAATTCCTCATTGTTGGTGGAGTCGCCGCGAACTCGGGCATTCGGCAAGGAATGAAAAAGCTAATTTCCGAAGAATTTCCAGAAGTGGATCTGTTGATCCCGCCCCTCTCCTTATGCGGAGACAATGCGGCCATGATCGGGGCAGCCGGTCATTACCTATATACAAAAAAAGACTTTCAAAACTTGGGGATTAATGCCCATCCGGGATTGTTTCTAGATGCATAAAAATTCGAATCGCCTAACAGAAGGATTTAAAGGTTCGATGCGCATTCTTAAATTCTGCTCTTCTAAATTCAACCACCAAGTGAAACGACTTGTTACCTAGATTCAAAGGGTGACAGGTCGTTTAATGTTGCTTTTATTTGTAGCAGAGGATGGAGCCTTTAATGACTCTTTCTAATTCGGCGGGGTCCTCATCACTGATTCCATATAAATCTCTTGCCTTCAAGAAGCCGAAAAGTTTTCCATGGGAAAATGAATGGGGCGCAAATGATCCGTTAAATTGTATGATTCCTAGTCTGCGATCTTCAACACGCAAATGTAGAATTCAGCATAAATAAAACCATGTGCGATAGAAATCACACATGGTTCAAAAAACAGACAACTGCCCAACTGATAGGCAGACAGCTTACATCGAATGTCTTGGGGGTTAGTGGCACATATCAGGATGATCTTCGTAAAATTGTTCAAGCGCTAAACTCTTTGTTTCCCAAGTATCTAAGGCCATTAATTGCAATTCTTGGGCTTGAGAGAGTTCCTGGTGCAAATGATTCAAAGCTTCTTGATTGTTTTCTTGAGCTTCGATAGCCATGGCCTGTTCGAGTTCATGAATGCGTGTGTCTAACTCTTCCGATTGGTTCACAGCATCATCAATGGCTTTTTTTAAGTCTCTAAGAGCTCGGCGAAGTTGTCGGTGTTTCTGGTAGTCTCTTTGGTTGGTGCTCATAGAAGATGATGATTGTTTTGAAGTTTCTTCCACTTTTACTTGTTGCGAGGAAGCCTGTTCTTCTTTCTTAGACAGATAATAGTCATAGTCTCCTAAATAGATGGTTGCGCCGTCTTCGGATAATTCTAAGACCTGTGTCGCAATGCGGTTAATGAAATAGCGGTCATGGGAGACGAAGAAGAGTGTCCCATTGAAATCAACCAAGGCGTCTTCCAAGACCTCCTTGCTATCGATGTCCAAGTGGTTGGTGGGCTCATCCAGTAACAAAGTGTTGTCGTGTTGCATGGCAAGAAGGGCAAGGCTAAGACGAGCTTTTTCGCCACCACTGAGCATTTGGACAGATTTTTCAACATCTTCTCCTGTGAAGAGAAAGCTCCCAAGAATACCACGAATGACGACTTCGTCTTGGGAACGATTAGGTTGCCACAATGTCTCGAGTACGCTTAGACGCGGATTTAAATGATTGACGTTTTGGTCGTAGTATCCTACAGTCACATTGGTTCCGTAAAGGATTTCTCCCCCTAAAGGTTCTAATTCCTGCATCAAAGTCTTGAGCAAGGTGGATTTTCCGATGCCGTTTGGTCCGACAACTGCAATGGCTTCTTGTTGGCGAAGATCAAAATCAATGTGTTGCACCAGAGGCGTTGCCTTTGAATACCCTACGTCCAAATCAATGGCTTCGATGACGCGATCTCCACTGGTCTTTTCGGCGATGAACTGGATCCGTGGAGCCTTGGGGTCTTGAAGAGGGCGGTCGATCTTATTCATGCGTTCCAATTGTTTGCGCCGACTTTTGGCCCGTCCGGAAGTCACAGCGTGCACGATGTTTCTTTGGATAAAGTCTTCCATTTTAGCAATTTTTTCTTGTTGTTGCTCGTAGGTAGCCAGTTCTTGTTGAAGACGCTGCTCTTTTTCTTGCAAGTAGAAGGAGTAGTTCCCTTCATAGGTGTACAAACGTTGATGGCGAAGCTCCAGAACCCGATGGGTGACCTTATCCAGGAAATACCGGTCATGAGAAACAACTAACAAAGCGCCCCGGTAATTGTGTAAATACCCCTCTAACCAAGTCAATGTCTCCATGTCAAGGTGGTTGGTTGGTTCGTCCAAAATCAATAAGTCATGATCTTTTAAAAGAGTCTGAGCTAAAGCCAAGCGGGTTTGTTGGCCACCAGATAAATCTGCAACAGACCGATCATAATCGTCTTCATAGAAACGGAATCCGTGCAAAACAGTACGAATGTCGGATTCAATTGCATAGGCATTGCGTTGAGAAAGAGCTTCTTGTAAGCGGTCATACTCTTTGAGAGCTTCCTGATAGGCTTGTGATTCGTATCGGTCTGCCAAGTCTGCGACTTTTTGTGAAGCCTCTTGGGCTTGTTGTCGAAGTTTGAGAGTGTCGTCGAAAACGGACAACATCTCTTCCCAGATCGTGCGATTGGAATTAAGAGCGGTGTGTTGTTCCAAATAACCAATGGACAAGTCGCGAGCAATGGCAATATCTCCGGAAGAAATGGGTTCTTTGCCCATGATCTGCCGAATTAAGGTTGTCTTACCGGTACCATTTCGACCCACCAGGGCAATGCGGTCTTGAGAATGAATGGTAAAGGTAACGTCTTCATACAAAGTCACATCCGCAAATTGCCGACTCAATTGACTGGCTTGTAACAAAATCATTAGAAAACTCCTTTCATGAAAGAGTGTTTTGAATATTCCCAGTATAACACGATCCTTCCTGCTTGAAAACGAAGCAGAAAAGGAAAGTTTGTGATTTTATAGTGATTTTTTTAATATATCCATGAATTAGTGATATAATGCACCTGACAACAAAAAATAAAAGCATACACATATTTATACATGCCTTTGTGATAGGAGACCTCACACATGAAACAAATTCCCACAGCTACGGCCAGACGATTGCCGATTTATTACCGATATTTAAAAATCCTACAAGAACACGGGAAAGATCGCGTATCTTCCACTGAATTAAGCGAAGCCGTTAAAGTCGATAGTGCGACGATCCGCCGTGATTTTTCTTATTTTGGGGCCTTGGGGAAGCGCGGATTCGGTTATGACGTTGATTATCTTCTTGATTTTCTAGGCAAGACTTTGAACCAGGACCGTTTGACAACGGTTGGTCTAGTTGGTGTTGGACAATTAGGAAATGCTTTGTTGAATTATAACTTCCAAAAAGATAACAACGTTCGAATTGGTGCCGCTTTTGATGTGAACCCGGAATTAATTGACACCGTTCAATCCGGCGTTCCCGTGTATTCCATTGATGATTTAGAAAAACAGATCGACAAACACCAAATTGATGTGGCAATTTTAACCGTTCCTCGGGAGGTTGCTTCAGAAATTGTCGATCGCTTGATAAGCGCTGGAATTAAAGGAATCTTGAATTTTACACCTCTACGCTTTGCGGTGCCTGAAGATGTGCGCGTGCAAAACGTAGACTTGACCAATGAGTTGCAGACCCTCATCTTCTTTATCGACAGTGATATCGACGATAAAGACATTCTTTTTTAAAAAGGAGCCTTTCTTTGTAAAAGAGAGGCTTTTTTTCGAGAACATAATTGTTGACTCTATTCATAAAAGAAAGTATCATATAACGTATAAGTTAGCACTCTGAATAGTAGAGTGATAACTCGAAAAATCACAAAACAAATGGAGGAAAAAGTATGTTAAAACCTTTGCATGAGAATGTCGTCTTAAAGATCGTTGAGAAAGAACGTACTACCACCGCTGGGCTTGTTCTGCCAGGGTCAACCAATGCCGTCGAAAATGTCGGCGAAGTCGTTGCTCTTGGGGATAAGGTCAAAGAAAGTGTCGGCGTGTCTGTAGGAGACCGAGTCGTATTTAAGGTCGCTAAAAGTACAGGCATAGGCGTCAACAATGAGGATTACAAAATTGTCGAAGTAGATGACATCCTAGCTGTCATTGAATAATTGATGAAATTTAAAGGAGTATCAACATTATGGCCAAAGAACTAAAATTTTCTGGAGATGCACGTGAAGCGTTATTAAGAGGTGTTGACTTATTGGCGGACACGGTCAAGACCACCATTGGTCCTAAAGGTCGTAACGTGGTCTTGGATAAGCCTTTCGGTTCTCCCTTGATCACCAACGACGGCGTAACCATCGCTCAAGAAATCGAACTGGAAGATCGCTTTGAAAACATGGGCGCTCAGTTGGTGCAAGAAGTTGCTGCTAAGACCAACGATGTATCTGGTGACGGGACAACTACGGCCACGGTTTTGACCCAAGCCATCGTCCGTGAAGGGATGAAGAACGTGACCTCAGGAGCAAATCCTGTTGGGGTGCGTCGTGGAATTGAACAAGCCACGCAAACAGCAGTCGCTGCACTGGAAGCGATGTCTCAGCCAGTCTCAAGTCGTGAAGCGATTGCTCAAGTTGCTTCGGTATCTTCTGGCGACGAAAGTATTGGTGAGTTGATCGCCGACGCCATGGAAAGAGTGGGCCAAGACGGTGTGATTACCATCGAAGACTCTCAAACCATGGATACTGAATTCAATGTGGTAGAAGGTATGCAATTTGACCGCGGCTATTTGTCCCAATACATGGTGACTGATAATGAGAAAATGGTAGCGGAACTAGAAGAGCCCATGATCTTTATCACGGATCGAAAAATTACAAACATCCAAGATGTCTTGCCACTCTTAGAAAAAGTTATGCAATCGGGACGTCCCTTATTAATGATTGCTGAGGACATCGAAGGAGAAGCTCTTCCGACCTTGGTCTTGAATAAGTTACGTGGAACTTTGAATGTAGTCGCTGTCAAGGCACCAGGTTTTGGTGACCGACGTAAAGCGATGTTGGAAGACATTGCCATTCTAACGGGAGCAACCGTGATTTCTGAAGAGTTAGGGTTTGAGTTAAGCGATGCAACGCCAGCGCATCTAGGAAGTGCAGGATCTGTGTCTGTTTCTAAAGATTCAACAACCATCGTTGAAGGGAGCGGAGATTCTCAGGCCATCGCCGATCGTTGCCAGGTGATTCGTTCCCAAGCAGAAGAGACAAGTTCTGAATTCGATCAGGAAAAACTTTTAGAACGCCTAGCAAAACTATCAGGAGGAGTCGCTGTTGTTAAAGTAGGAGCAGCAACCGAAACTGAGCAAAAAGAAAGAAAGCTTCGCATTGAAGATGCCTTGAATGCAACTCGAGCAGCAGTTGAAGAAGGAATTGTCCCTGGAGGCGGAATTGCCTTGTTAAACGTCATTGACGCAGTCTCAGAAATAGAAGTGCAAGACGATGAAGCAACCGGTGTTAGAATTGTTCAACGCGCGTTGGAGGAGCCACTGCGACAAATTGTTTCCAATGCTGGTGAAGAAGGATCAGTCATCATTGACAAAATCAAAAATGCCCAGGAAGATTCCTATGGGTACGATGCTGAAACGGGAGAATTTGTGAATATGACTGAGGCGGGAATCATCGACCCAACGAAAGTCACTCGCTCAGCTCTTCAAAATGCATCCTCAGTGGCAGCCCTTCTACTGACAACCGAAGCCGTTGTTGCAGATATTCCATCGGAAGATGGTGGACCTGTTGACCCAAGCATGGGTATGGGTGGCATGATGTAAAGAGGATTTCAAGCAGACCCTAGGGTCTGCTTTTTTTATTGACCTCTATCAAAGGGTTGCAAGTAAGATTGATATAAAGCTCATAAATTGATAATATAAGGGAGCTATACTTTAAAGTTCGAGACATTCTATTGGCGAGCTTCTTTTTTGGATTTTTTATTCACTAATTACCAAGCAGAAGCCACTGCTCAATTAAGCTGACTTTGGATGAGGAGGATTTAATCAGCCACACTACGTAGTTGGTAGATAAATAAATTTGACCGAAGATTGGGAAGAGAGGAGTACTCATGAAAAAGTTTTTATCCAGATTGGCAGGATTTTCCATTGGACCGATTGTAGGAGCGCTAATTTCATTTATCACGACTCCTTTATTGACCCATCACGTGCATCCCACGGAATATGGAAAAGCAGCCATGTTCTTAACTTTGCACCTGTGGATTCAGTCTTTGATTTATCTAGGCATGGACCAGGCTTACACTCGCGAATTCCACGAAGAAAAAGATGAAACCAAGCTCATCCAAAATGCCATGCTGTTACCGTTGAGTTCGGCGATTCTAATTTTGGGGTTGGTCTTGGTCTTTCCAGAGTTTTTCGCAAATCTTCTTTTTGAAGACAGGGCCGAAGTCTTCCCAGTGATTGCTTTTGCGATTCTGATCATATTCATGGTCTTCGAACGCTTCATACTTTTGCATATTCGTATGCACGAACGCGCCGTTGAATATTCATCTTTTAACATTATTTTGAGACTCAACGTTTTGATCATTGCTGTGGCTATGCTGTTTATGGATCGGGTCAGTTTTCATACAGTTGTTTATTCACAGATCTTTGGTCAATTGGCCACGGATATCTACCTGGTCATTCGTTACCGTCATTTGATCAACTTTCGGAACTTCCGGGTGGACAAGCGCCTGATTAAGAATATGGTTCATTTTGGCCTGCCCATCATGATTGGAGCCGTCGTATTTAGTTCCTTGAATGCTCTGGATCGCTTTTTCCTTAAGTATTATTCAGACGCAGCGACTTTGGGAGTCTATCAAGCCACTTTGAAAGTTGCCGGAATGATCGGTATCATTAAAACAGCCTTCACAAGTTTTTGGGTTCCTACCGCTTACCGTTGGCATTCAGAAAATCGTCCCATGAGAAACTTCCAATTCATCAGTGAATTGATGATGCTTTTAATGACTGTTGCTTTCTTTGGAATTGTCCTCTGCAAGGAAGTCATTGTGTGGATTTTAGGACCAGAGTACAGTGCGTCCACTTACTTAATCGGTTTAATGGTTCTTCCTCAGTTGTTGTATACAACATCGGAAACAACGACTCTCGGAATTGTTTTTTCAAGGCAAAGTCATTTAAATGTTTTGGTCAGTGGTCTGTCCATTGTTCCGACAATTTTGTTAAATATTCTCTTGACCCCTCGTCTTGGTGGAGTGGGAGCGGTGACTTCATCTGCAGTTGGTTTCTTGCTTTTCTTTGCGCTACGCACCTGGTTTTCCAAGCGAGTGGGCTTTGATTTCCCAGTGATGCGGCAGTTTGTTGTGGCGGGATTGATGTTTGTTTGTGGCTTATTGAATGCTTTTGCTTTAGCCACTTGGTGGTGGAATATCGGTTTCTTCTTGATGGCCTTGTTGATTCAAATGCCTGTATTCAAAACAGCCAATCATCTACGTTTGAATCCGAATTATATAGATTTTACTTAACATGATGGAGGATGTATTATGAACATAACAGTTGTGGGAACAGGGTATGTCGGATTTGCCAATGCAATCTTATTGGCCCAGCACAATCGAGTCATTGCCATGGATATTTCCAAAGAGCGTGTGGATCTTGTAAACCAAAAGATTTCCCCCATCGAAGACAGAGAAATCACGAAGTATCTTCAAGAGGTTCCCTTGGATTTAACGGCGACAACGGATGATGTGCTTGCTTACAAGGACGCTAAATATGTCTTTATTGCCACGCCGACGGATTACGATCCGGAAACTAACGCCTTTGACACTGAGAGTTTAGAATCCGTGATTCAACGGGTGATAGCAGTGAATCCAGAGGCGGTTATGATTATTAAATCAACAGTTCCCGTGGGCTACACAAAGGGCATGAAAGAACGTTTTGGAACCCACAACCTTGTTTTCTCGCCAGAGTTTTTACGAGAAGGACAAGCCTTAAAGGATAATCTATACCCTTCTAGAATTGTCATCGGAGAAAAATCAGCTCGCGCCCAAGAAATTGCGGATTTACTGCTCCAAGGAGCCATTGACAAGGAAGCGCCAGTACTTCTGACTGATTCAACAGAAGCTGAAGCGATTAAGTTGTTCGCCAATACCTATTTGGCCCTGCGAGTGTCTTTCTTTAATGAATTGGACACCTACGCCGAAATGAATGGTCTCAACACTCAACAAATCATTGAAGGAGTGGGCTTGGATCCCCGCATAGGCACCCACTATAACAACCCTTCTTTTGGTTATGGGGGTTATTGTTTACCAAAAGATACCAAACAACTATTGGCAGAGTTCGAGTCCATGCCACAGAAACTCATGACAGCCATTGTTGCTTCTAACGATTCGCGCAAGAGACACATTGCCCATCAGATTTTAAAAGAAAATCCTCAAAAGGTTGGAATTTACCGCTTAGCCATGAAAAAGGGCTCCGATAACTTCCGACAGTCTGCCATTCAAGACATTATTCATTTAATCAAAGAGGGGAAGGTGGAAGTGGTCATTTATGAGCCTGTCATCGATGAAGACATCTTTGAAAATATGCAAGTAATTCATGACTTATCAGACTTTAAAGAAACATCGGATGTTATCCTGGCGAATCGTCTGGATGATGAGTTATTAGATGTCCTCGATAAGGTCTATACCCGAGACGTTTACTCAAGAGATTAAGAACAAAGGAGACTATCCATGAGACCCGTTCGAAAAGCAGTGATTCCAGTGGCAGGGTATGGGAGTAACTTCCTGCCAGCAACAAAAGCTTTTGCAAAAGAAATGTTACCCATTGTTGATAAGCCGATCATTCAATTCATCGTGGAAGAGGCGCTAGAATCAGGCATTGAAGAGATTATCATTGTGAGTGGTGGCCACAAACGCCCCATCGAGGACCACTTTGACTCCAATGTCGAACTTGAAGTTAATTTGGAACAAACAGGGAAATGGGATCTACTGGAAATCGCCAAAGAGACCACCGCTTCTAATATCTATTACGTCCGTCAATCGTCGCCGACAGGCTTAGGAGATGCCGTTCAGTTGGTTGCTCCTTTCGTCGGTGATGAACCCTTCGCTGTTCTCTTAGGGGATGTCATCATGCAGGGGGAAGAGGTTCCAGGACTTCAAGAGTTAATGGATGCTTACTCAAAAACCGGTAAATCACAAGTTGGCGTGACGGCCATTGAAGCATCCGAAGTTTCTCAGCGAGGCGTTGTGAAGATTCAAGGGGAACCTTCGGATTGGTTAGTAGCTGAAGGTTTTGTGGAGAAACCAAGGATCGATGAAGCACCGAGTCAATTAGGCATTGCAGGTCGCTACATTTTGACCCAAGAAATCTTTGATGAATTGAGCCAACAATCGAAGGATGTAAAACCTCACGAACAGTTAACGGAGGCTTTGAATTCCTTGGCCGAAAAAGATATTGTCTATGCCAAGACGCTAAAGGCTTATCGTTACGATGTGGGCAATCGTTTGGGTTACATGAGGATGAATCTTCATTACGGACTCACCCATGAAGAGACGGCGGAAGGCCTGCAAGAGTTATTAATTGAGTATAGTAAAAAGTTATCGTAAGCAATGAAACGGGCAGGTCTTCTTGAAGGCGGATTCATCCTTTGTAATAAGATGAAGAAGACTAGAGGAGAAAATTGTCATGAAAAGGAATTAGAAATTTACGATGTTGCATTCGTAGAAGGCGCTTATACGGTGGCATCACTATTTCAAGCAGGAGCGAAGATTGAAGAGGCTCGCAAGTAACTGAAAGAGTTGACGCTTACAAAATAAGAGAATTTTATCGATCAATTTTCTTAATCAACAAACCCCTGGAAAGACTTCCAGGGTTTCTTCTTGTTAAAAACTGTTCCAAGCGGCATGCCTACCAGCAACCGCTCCAGTAACGAAAGCTGCCGTGATGTTATAACCACCAGTATATCCGTTGATGTCCAAGAGCTCACCTGTTAGGTAGAGGCCTTGGATTTTTTTGGATGCCATCGTGGACGGATTGACTTCATCGGTGTTTACGCCACCTCCCGTCACAAAGCCTTTTTCAATCGGTTGGGAACCAGTGGTGGTCATGGGGAAGCCTTTGAGTCTTTCCATGAGATCGTCGACTCGGCCGTGGGTGAGCTGGCGGTAAAGGGTGGTCGGTGAAATGTCCAAGGCCTTTAGAATAAATAAAGCTAACCGTTCTGGAACCCACTGACGCACAATGGTAGATACTTGACGATCCCGCTCTTTCTCAGCTTCTGCTTTTAACTCATCCACTGATTGATCAGGGCGCAAGTCGATGGTCAACGTTACTTCCGATTCTTGGGATTGGTAAAGGTATTGGTTGACGTGTCCTGAAGTTCTGAGAATTGCAGGTCCTGAAAAACCAAAGTGTGTAAAGATCATGTCCAGTCGGTGTTGAGTGATGATGCGTTGATTGCTAGTCCAGGCGGTAATCTGAACATCCCTCAAAGAGACTCCCTGCAAGTCTCGACGTACAATGAAAGGATCTTTTGAAAGTAAAGGGGATTCCGTGGCGTAAAGACGGGTCACTGAGTGACCGGCTTTTCTTACCCAAGCGTAGCCATCCCCAGATGAACCAGTGCGGGGGTAGGCGCGACCTCCTACGGATAAAATGACGGACTTGGCACAGTAAGTCTTGCCAGAGGCTGTTATGATCCCTTTGACTTGGTCATCTTCGAGGATAATATCTGCCACCGAGGTACGGGTCATGTAGTCCACCCCTAAGCGGTCAAGTTCGTCGATGAGGGCGTCAACGATCGTGCGAGCGCGATCTGTCACGGGAAACATTCGTCCGTGATCCTCCTCTTTGAGAAGAACTCCGAGTGATTGGAAAAATTCAATGATGGCATGCTGGTCGAACTGGCTGAGAGCACCGTAGAGGAAAGCCCCATTGCCAGGAATATGACGAATGAGTTGCTCCAAGCTTGTATTATTAGTGACGTTGCAACGTCCACCACCGGAGAGTAATATTTTTCGTCCGAGGACAGGATTCTTTTCGACGATGAGCACTTTGGCACCTTGCTGAGCCGCTTGAATGGCTGCCATCAGCCCACTGGTACCGCCACCAACAACAATGATATGATATTGATCTTCCACAGTGATTCTCCTTCGATTGAGATAGTTGCCTCATTATAACAAAAAAGCGAGACATTATTTCTTCTTTGCATCGCTTATTGTTATAATAATTAGAATGAAAACAAATGAGTGAATGGAGAAGGTGCACGATGTCAGTTTATGAACGTTTATTAAACAAAGAGACTCACCTGGCTGTAATCGGTCTGGGCTACGTGGGGATGCCTTTAGCTATTGCTTATGCTGAGAAAGTTCCAACCATTGGCTATGACTATAACAGTGATAAAATTAAGGAATACCAATCGGGAGTTGATCCGACTCTAGAGGTTGGGGATGAGGCTGTTCAAGCCACCCGTTTGCATTTTACGGATTGCGCCAAAGATTTGGAAAAAGCTTCCTTCATAGTGGTTGCGGTTCCCACGCCGATTAATCAGGATAAGACGCCGGATTTAACACCTGTTATTTCTGCCAGTGAAACCATCGGGCAACATTTACAAAAAGGCTCCATGGTCGTGTATGAATCGACTGTTTATCCGGGTGTTACGGAAGATGTCTGTATTCCTATTTTGGAAGAGGCTTCCGGCTTGACCCACGGCGAGGATTTCGCGGTTGGTTATTCACCAGAGAGGATCAATCCGGGGGACAAGGTGAACACCTTGGAGAAGATTGTGAAAATTGTCTCCGCCGCTGATAATCGCTATTTAGAAGAAATGGCCAAAATCTACGAAATCGTCATCGATGCCGGTGTTCACCGTGCTCCAAGTATCAAAGTCGCTGAAGCTGCAAAAGTTGTGGAAAACAGTCAACGCGATATCAACATTGCCTTCATGAATGAGTTGGCTCTGGTCTTTGATCGCATGGAAATTGACTCCCAAGACGTGATGGATGCGATGAATACAAAGTGGAACGCTTTGGGCTTCGCTCCAGGATTAGTTGGCGGTCACTGTATCGGCGTGGATCCTTATTATTTTGTCTATGAAGCGGAGAACTTAGGGTACCATAGCCAGATCGTTTTGAACGGACGTCAGATTAACGACGGCATGGGAGAGTTTATAGCCGATCGAATCATTAAAGAACTCATTCTTGCCAACAAACGCCCAGCTCAAGCGAAAGTTGCCATTCTTGGCCTTACTTTCAAGGAGCACACCCCAG